>JAAZDR010000033.1 GCA_012512705.1 Bacillota bacterium | reverse complement strand
GCGCTGGGGTTATATACAGTCCTGGCATTTGATACAAGGCTAAAAGCTATATTAATCTTTTTTTTGTTTATATTTCAGCTTTTTTGTGAAAAGTATTCAATCAGCAAACTTGTTGAAAAGAACCCTTTCCTGTATTTTTTTGACAAGCTTGGACGTCAATAAAAAATACATCCAATAACTTCTAAATAGAGGAAATAGATAGATGAAAGGCGAAATAAAGGAGTGTAAAGGCGTATGGACGAAGATACCTTTTATATGGTCCGCACAAGGCCTGCCCGGATAAAAGAAATTGTATTTCGTTCCGAGGGTCTTACAAAGGTTATAGCTGAAGTCGATGGGAAAGAGGCCGAAGCGCTTAACTATGATCAGCTTACCGGTATGATTGAACCGGGAGATAAAGTTATTTTAAATACGACAGCTGTTGCGCTAAACCTTGGTTCTGGCGGCGTGCATTTTGTAATCTTTAACTACCGCAATAAATTGTTAGATTTATCAGGCAAGGGTCATATAATGAAATTGCGCTATACCCCTTTGCAACTGCGTGTGCTCTCCTGTGAGGAGGAAGATGCGGGGTATCAGGAAGTTCTAGGTCGCTTTAAAAGCCTTGATCGTATGCCGGTTGTTATCGGTGAGCTGCACAGCATGCTTCTCCCCTCTCTTGCTGCGTTCAAATATTTTGTGCCACGCGCTTCAATCTGTTATATAATGACTGATGGGGCATCCCTTCCTATATACCTAAGCGACACGGTGCGCGCTCTAAAAAAAAATAAGCTGTTAAAAGCTACTATTACCTGCGGTCACGCTTTTGGCGGTGATCTTGAAGCTGTAAATCTCTACACAGCCCTTATCGCAGCTAAAGAGATTGTTAAAGCAGATGCTTGTATTGTTACAATGGGACCAGGCGTAGTAGGTACAGGAACGAGATATGGCTTTAGTGGTGTAGAATTGGGGGAAAACGTAAATCGTGTGGCTTTGATGGGAGGCACACCTTTGGCTGTTTTACGGCTTAGTTTTGCTGACCGTAGACAAAGGCATCGGGGCGTAAGCCATCATACTTTGACAGCACTGGGTGAACTCGCCCTTTTGAAATCCATTATTGCGTTACCGTTGCTCGATGAACATAAGATGAACCTTGTAGAGAAACAGCTTCAGCAATCAGGGATTTTTTCAAAGCATGAAGTAAAGATTGTTGATGCAGCTGCAGCGCTTCTTTACCTGAAAGAAATGGAAACCCTGGGACTTAAATGCAGTTTTATGGGGAGAGGTGTAGATGAAGACCCTGACTTTTATCTAGCTGCTGCAGCTGCGGGTATAGAGGCAGCAAAGAGAATAGTTGCAGTAAGGGGGTAGTTGCTTGAATCTAGAAGAGAAGAGTATTGCTAGGGAATATAAATTCAAAGGTAAAATCGTCAATGTGCGGGTGGATACAGTCATACTCCCAAACGGTAAAAGTAGTTTTCGTGAGGTGGTTGAACATCCCGGAGCGGTAGCGATTGTACCTATTGATAGCGGGGAAAACGTTTTCTTTGTGCGGCAGTTTAGAAAAGCTTGTGAAAAGACGATACTAGAGGTTCCTGCTGGAAAGCTTGAGGCCGGAGAAAACCCGATTGATTGTGCCTGTCGTGAGCTGCAGGAGGAAATTGGTATGTTTCCTCATAAGTTAGATCTTTTAAGCGTTTTTTATACATCGCCCGGTTTTAGCAATGAACTTATTTATCTTTATCTTGCCCGGGAACTACAGTCTTTTAGTATAGAAAAACTAGATGATGAGTTTTTACGCATAGTGAAAATACCTTTTGCTAGGGCGGTAGAGAAAAGCATAAACGGTGAGTTTGAGGATGCGAAGACCTTAGTCGGTCTTTTGCTTGCCCGTTCAAGGCTTCAGTAGGTGAGCATATTCCTCTTCCCTTATGCATAAAGATTACTAGCCATGAACTTGGGGAAAGGGATGAGGATACTGCGACACTTTATTGCTGATGAGGTAGTTACATATTTGCGGCACAATCTGGGGATATATATGTTTATTATTCTTTTGCTTGTCGTTGGCGTAGCAATCGGCGCATTTGCTATCAGGTTTATGGACAAGGCTCAAATTATGGAACTAGACCAGTTTTTTTCTCATTTCTTATACTCATTGAGAGAATCTCCGCTTGATCAAGGGGCAATTTTTAGACAGTCTCTACAGAATACTCTACGCTATGGCGGTTTTGTATGCATTTTGGGTATTTTGCCAATTGGTTTTCCTTTAATCGCCGCTGTCGTCTTTTTAAAAGGTTTTACGCTTGGCTTTACCGTCGGCTTTTTTTTGGAGCGATTTGCTCTTCGCGGTTTACTTTTTTGCCTAGGGGCAATTTTTCCGCATAATATATTTATTCTTCCAGCCTTTCTTGTTGTGGCAACTGCTGGTTTTTCCTTTTCTTTTATACGGCTGCAGGGATACATAAAAAAACGCCCTCAGCCGCTGAAGGAGAATTTGGGAGGCTATTTGTTGCTAAGTGCGGCCATGGCCGTTGTTTTTATTGGTGGGGCGATAGTCGAATCCTGGATCACACCAGTATTTATGCGTCTCATGTTACCTCTATTTTTGAAACATCATTAATTGAAGTATAAATTTTTTTCGTTAAAGGAGTTCTTCAATGGAGCAGCTTTTAAAGGATTTTATCTATTACCTCTCGGCAGAAAAAGGGCTGGCCAAAAATACTCTTGATTCTTACCAGCGTGATCTCCGTACATATCTTCGTTTTCTGAGAGGGCGCGGAATCAACATGCTGCAGACAACTTCCCGTTCTGAGATCGTCTCTTATTTACTTTTTCTACGTCAAAAAGGTTTGGCCCCATCTACTGTTTCACGAAATCTTGCCTCTTTGCGTTCTTTTTACCAGTATTTAGTCCAAGAGCGAATTTTAGCTGAAAACCCTGCAGCAGAGATGGAGTCTCCAAAATTGGGGAAAAAACTTCCGCGAGTACTTACGGCTAAAGAGATAGAACTCCTTCTTCTGCAACCGGATACGACAAACATAGTCGGCGTCAGGGATAAAGCGATGCTCGAAGTACTGTATGCCAGCGGGATTCGTGTTTCAGAGCTGGTATCACTCAATGTTCAGGATTTAAATACGCAGGTTGGAATTTTACGCTGCCGGGGCAAAGGCGGTAAGGAACGAATTGTACCCATCGGTTCGATGGCTGTACGCAGTGTTCAGCATTATTTAGACCACTGTCGATCAAAAATTGTAAAGAATAAAGAAGAGAAGGCACTTTTCGTCAATCAGCACGGCAGGCGTTTGACACGTCAGGGGTTTTGGAAAATATTAAAAAAATATGTCCAGAAAGCTAAAATAAAAGGTGAAATAACACCCCATACAATACGCCACTCGTTTGCTACACATCTTTTAGAAAATGGCGCTGATCTGCGTTCAGTTCAGGAAATGCTTGGACATGCCGATATTTCGACTACACAGATCTATACGCAGATTACACGCCGAAAAATTAAAGAAGTATATGATCAGGCTCATCCACGTGCTTAGGAGGTAATATTTTGACCAGCAAGCGGGCAATCCTTATTGTTTTGGACAGTGTAGGAATTGGTGCCGCACCGGATGCACATCTTTATAACGATGAGGGGAGTAATACTTTATGCAATATCGCCTCCGCTCAAGGTGGTTTAAAACTTAGAAATCTTGCGGCTTTCGGTCTGGGAAATATTGAGCGGATCAAAGGCGTGGAACCAGTTAGCGAGCCGCAAGCACTTTGTGGGCTGATGGCGCCGCGCTCTCCTGGGAAAGATACAATAACCGGTCATTGGGAGATAGCCGGCATTATATTGCAGAAGCCTTTTCCGGTCTATCCTCATGGCTTTCCGGAGGTGATTATTAAAGCCTTTGTACAAGCGATCGGAAGGGGAATTCTCGGCAATAAGCCGGCTTCAGGGACAGAAATAATTCATGAGCTTGGGAGGCTCCATCTAGAGACAGGAAAACCGATTGTTTACACCTCTGCTGATAGCGTTTTTCAGATAGCAGCCCATGAAGAAGTTGTTCCTCTAAAAAAACTCTATTCCTGGTGTAAGGAAGCAAGAAAAATTTTACGCGGCGATCACGCTGTCGCTCGTGTTATCGCTCGTCCTT
>JAAZDR010000032.1 GCA_012512705.1 Bacillota bacterium | reverse complement strand
GGAGTCTTTAATCCCGCCGCGCAATATCCGTATTGTCAAAACTTTCATGGTTACCTGCGGAATGTATGACGGGTCTGGTGAATTTGCCATTTTTGTAGGGATTCCGGCTAAGAGCGGCGTCAGCGGGGGGATCATGGCCCTCGTTCCCAACAAGATGGGGATCGGGGTGTTTGGCCCGGCACTGGACAGAAAAGGGAACAGCATCGCCGGGATTCATGTTTTGGCGGATCTATCCGATGCCCTACAGTTGAGCATCTTTTAGAATAAGGCTCCCGCATAATATAATTAATCTTTGCAAAAATAATAAGGGTAAAGTTAAGTCAGCCAAAGGTGGTGAAGTTTTCAGGCCTAATTTGCCTGAATCACGAATGATGTACAACGCTAATCAGCATTTGCCACGTGTAGCCTATTTTTGTATGGAATACGGATTAGATGAAAGGCTGCCGATTTATTCAGGAGGACTTGGAATCTTAGCGGGAGACTATCTCAAGTCAGCAAAGGATCTGGAACTCCCTCTTGTCGGCATCGGTATCCTCTGGCGCCAGGATTATACGGAGCAATATATTGATGAAGAAGGAAACCCTTATGATATATACCCTGATTACGATTTTGAAAATTTACAGGATACCGGGGTTATGGTTCATGTCCGGGTCAGAGGCGAGGAAGTAGGTTGTAAGGTGTGGTTGGTCGAGCAATACAATAATGCTCCTTTATTCTTGCTAGATGCAGGCTTTCCGGGCAGCAGGCACGGCTGGATCACGAAACGCCTTTATGGCGGGGGCAATGAATACCGCATTGCTCAGGAAATAGTTCTCGGTATTGGCGGCGTAAGAGCCTTGCGTGTTTTAGGAATAGATGTGAGTGTTTATCATTTTAATGAAGGTCATGCAGTCTTTGCCGGGCTGGAGCTTATTAGGGAGAAAATGTCGGCAGGGGCATCTTTTGAAGAAGCATGGGAAGATATTCGTAGGGAGGTAGTTTTTACTACCCATACTCCTGTAGAAGCAGGAAATGAAAAATATGCACATTCACTCCTGCAGGAGATGGGGGCATATAACGGGTTGAACTATCAGCAGATGTTTCAGTTAGGCGGAGATCCTTTTAGCATGACGAAGGCGGCGCTGCGCCTCTCTTATATTGCAAATGCTGTCTCTCGCCTTCATGAAAAGACTACACTTAGTTTATGGCATGAAACAGATAATATTGCGCCGATGACTTCGGTCACAAATGGTGTTCATGTATATACATGGCAGGATCAGGCCATAAGCGATGCTTTTGCTAAAGAAGAAGACCTCTGGGGGCCGCATATGCTTGCCAAACAGAGGCTAATCGATTTTGTCAAAGAAAAAACAGGAGCCGTGCTTAAGCCGAACGTGCTCACAGTCGGTTTTGCCAGGAGGGCAACGGCCTATAAGCGCAGCGATTTGATTTTTCGCGATACTTCAGTGATCGGTCCCCTGTTAAAAAAAGGAAAACTGCAGCTGATTTTTTCTGGCAAGGCTCATCCTGACGATATGGAGGGCAAAAGTATAATTAAAGATCTAGTTAACATGGATCGGCAGTACCGCGATAATGTGGTCTTTATAGAGAACTACGATATGAAGGTCGCCCGCTATCTGGTACAGGGCTGTGATCTCTGGTTAAATAACCCCCGGCGCCCGATGGAGGCCAGCGGTACTTCTGGGATGAAAGCAGCACTTAACGGCGTCTTAAACCTTAGCGTAGTAGACGGCTGGGTAGCGGAAGGGCCTAGGCACGGGAGGGAAGGGTGGCTGCTTGAAGATCAACTTGAAGATCAGGGCAATGCAAGAAACCTTGATCAAGATGAAAAGGATCTCCAGGCCCTTTACCGTGTACTTATTAATGAAGTAATGCCAACCTATTATGAGGATCATAGCCGCTGGAAAAAAATGATGCACTCTAGTATTGAGATGTCGTGCTGGCGTTTCTCCTCAGCGCGGATGATTCGGGAGTATTTCGATCGTCTATATACAAAAGCTCCTGTTTTAGCCGGCAGTTAAACAAACACAATATTTATGGCGCATGTTTTATTTTATTTAATAGATTTTTCGGACGCGGCGGTTGATAAACTATAGCATCCTGCGGCGTCCATTTGTTTTTCAAGTAACATCAACGCCGCACCTGGAATAGATTAAAATGAAAACCTAATCAAGGGCTGGAGGTGCGGTAGGTGCGAACCAATCACTTAAACGGATGGGAAATGGATTTTAATTTCCCCATTGAGGGGAGAACTCCGAAACCAAGGGACGAAGGCCTGACCATGGTTTTGGATAAAGGATTAGGCTTACAAGAAACCACTGACCTGCTGGAGGTTGGAGCTAGTTATCTGGATTTTCTTAAACTCAGCTTTGGCACTTCTGCGCTCTATACCCCGGAGCTGTTACATAAAAAAATATCCCTAGCACGTTCTTATGGTGTAGATGTCCTCCCCGGAGGAACATTTTTTGAAGTTGCTTATATACAAGGAAAGGCGGAACTCTACCTGGAGAGGGCAAAAGCTCTCGGGTTTAGCGCAATTGAGATTTCTGATGGGACAATTGAACTACCGGCAGCGGCAAGAACAAAATATATCAAACATGCAGTAGGTCTGGGTTTTAAAGTACTAACGGAAGTGGGGAAGAAAGATCAGCGTGATAGCTCCCCTATATCTTTGATGCGCGAACAGATTCAACAGGATGTTAAAGATGGAGCCTATAAGGTTATCATTGAAGCAAGGGAATCGGGGATCGGGGTTTCAATTTTTGATGACCAGGGGAATATCGATTTTTTTAAGATGCAGCAGCTTCTTCTTGCCGTAGCTGATGAGGCAGCAATTATGTGGGAAGCTCCACTGAAAAAGCAACAATTAGCCTTTATTAAGATGCTTGGGAACAACGTTAATTTAGGAAATATCGCCCCGAAAGATATCCTTGCCCTGGAGTGTTTGCGGGTCGGGCTGCGAGGTGACACTTTACGTATTGCTCTTAGGGAACAGCTGCCGGCGAACCAGGGTAAAGAGAAAGGGGTGACCTCCTTTTAGGAGCGCTAATGAATGTCGAACTTGTTTTTACTTTTTACGAACTAAAAAGAAAAGCAGCACGAGGCAAACTCTGTATTGTTATAGATTCTTTGCGTGCAGCTAGCAGCATTATCGCTGCCCTTGATGCGGATTGCAAAGAGGTTGTGCCGGCTGTTTCTATTAAGGAGGCCTACCGTCTACAGGGCTTCCCTTCCTATCAAAATTACCTGTTGTGTGGGGAAATAGGTGGGCTAAGACCAGAAGGCTTTGTTCTGGGCAATTCGCCTTTAGATTATCAGGCAGCAGCCATTCGCGGAAAAGGAATTATTATGGCCACTACTAACGGTACTCGCGCGCTGCGTCTAACAGCCGGGGCAAAACTTGTCCTTGTCGCAGCCTTGATTAACGCCAAAGCAGTGGCGATGCGGCTGACGGACTGTGACGGCGACCTCCTCATCTGCTGCGCAGGGACAAAAGGGGAATTCTCTATTGAGGATTTTGTAACAGCAGGAAAACTTGTCCATGAGTTATATCAGTGCCGGTCGGATATACTGGCTGATGATGCCACCCTTTCCGCTTATCAGCTTTATCTCAAAGCCGGCAGTAACAAGCAGGGCCTGGTAGATCTTTTCTGCAGTGGCAATAACGGTAAGCGACTTATTGAACTAGATTTAGTGGAAGATATTGAATTCTGTGCTGTTGAAGATCAGTTTACGATCGTGCCGTATTTTGATGGTATAGCCTGTAGAAAGGATTAAGTCGAGTATTTTAACGGGAAAAAAATTTAATTAAAAATAACAAAAAGGCAGCGATGCCGCCGGGCATCAGGGGCCCGACAGGAATACCGCCTAAGGCCACAATGCCGATGATTGAACCGATGATCAAGCCTACAATTATCTGAGGTTCTTTTTGCAGGAGTTCCAATCCCATGCCGTTGAGGCGAGTAGCTACAATGCCGCCAAAAAGTGCTAGCAGACCAGGAAGCGATCTGAAGGTGAGACTAAGATCGCGGAAAGAGATCTGATCGCGGGCAAGGGGGGTGAGGATCGCTAGCATTAAAAAAATAAGACCGATCTCTACTCCTTTTGACTCAAATAAAGGCAGCAGATCATCTAGATGGAATAACTTGAGCAGCATGATAATCCCGGCGCCGACGAACAGGGAGTTTGATTCTATAACTAACCCCAGAAAAAATAATAGCATGATAATTAGTAGCCCTCGATCCATGTTTAATGCCACCCCTTGTATTTGTGCTCGCTTAAATATATGAGCGAAAGGGGTCGCTTAGAATTCATATCTCGCTCTTGGGATTAGTTTCCTTGTCCGGGAGGAGAATTTTCTCTTTGAGAAAGAGAAAAATCAATACTGCTGAGGCTGCCGTCAGACCCGCGTTGGCAAAAAACATTACCTTTTCACTGATCTCCGCGAGCAGAGTAAAGGTGGGAGGTCCAAGGGCAACCCCTGTAAAACGCACGCTCCCGTAAATAGAAGTTACCCCTCCCCGCTGCTCATTGGCAGTGGCGCTGGTTACAAGGGTATTGAGTGCAGGCAGGGTGAACCCGCTTCCCAATCCCAACAGCGCAAGGGTAAGCGGATAGACCCATACCGTGTTGCAAAACGGTAAGATTATTAGCGCTATTGTAACTATAACGAGCCCGATTACTAAAGATAATTTGTAATGCTTCCCTTTTTTTTTCAGCAGCCATCCGGTTAAATAGGAAAAGCTGGACATAAAAAGCAGGGGCACGGAGAGGATCGCTCCCCTGGCGAGGCTATGAAGGGTAAATTTTTGCTCCAGTATATCAGAGATATAGGAGAGAGTACCAAAGAGGATAAAGAGAACAACTATTCCCCCGAGGAAAGTAAATAAAAGCGATACTCCCTTTTTGTCGAAGATCTTTTTTATCCGCTGCAGATACTGTGCAAACGGTTCTGGTGAACCTTTTGCCTGAGGTTCGGAAACAAAAAACCAGACTGCGGCGGCAATGGGAAGGGAGAGCGCGGCATAAGAGAAGAAGAGAGCATACCAGGCGATTAAAGCGATCGCTGCACCAAGAACAGGGCTCAGGACCTTACCGATACCGTTTGCCGCCTCT
This sequence comes from Bacillota bacterium, assembly GCA_012512705.1. Taxonomy (GTDB): domain Bacteria; phylum Bacillota; class Dethiobacteria; order DTU022; family JAAZDR01; genus JAAZDR01. The sequence continues at coordinate 3,056 of JAAZDR010000032.1, read as the reverse complement.
AGAACACCCATCGCTTCGCTTCTTTCTTTTGTTTTAAAAAGATCGCCGGCCAAAGCTATGGCGAGCGATCCTGTTCCAGCAGCGCCTACCCCTTGCACGATACCACTGCCTAAGATTACCGGATAGGGATTTTCAAAAATTATGGCGGCAGTTCCGGCGATTGCTCCACCGAGTCCGTAGCACAAAAGGGCGGGAATGATTATTTTTTTCCGGCCGATTCGATCGGAAATATAACCAAGGAAGAGAATCGTTACCGCCGCAGAGGCCGAAAAAAGAGTGATCAACAAACCGACCTGAAACTGGCTGATACCGAGAACGCTTTTTATCTTCGGAAATTCGGGAATAAGCATTGAGTTGCCGAGAACCATTAAGAAGGGGACAGAACTCAGGGTAATGATTGATGCCATTTTTTTTTGCGCCAAAAGCTGCACCTCTTACTTTTATTATTTAGTTACGTTATATTATTTTCTTCAATCGGAATGTAATTTAAACAAACCGGGATCATTTTCATTTTTAAGGAGAAGATTGAATAAGAGCAGTGGGGAGGGAGAAACTAAAACTAATCAAAAATTAGGAGGTGAAGGGTATGCCGACAGCACCCGTAACTTCAAAGTTAACACTTGCTGAACAGTGGTCGATGTATGAACATTTAAATGCTGTGGAGTGCTGTGCCAATAAGTGTGATTTTTATTTGAATCATGTCCAAGATCCGCAAGTTAAAGAACATGTGATGCAGTGCCGTGATATGTGCACCAGTCATGCTACCCAGCTGCGCAGCACACTACAAAATGCAGGTATAAGTGTTTAATTATTGCAGTGAAAAGGAGGGACAAGCGTGCAATCACAAAATTTTGATAAGGAAGTTACCATGGATCTTCTCAAAGACATGAAGTTTTTTTCCGAATGTTGCCAGCGCGGAGCGATGGAGGCTTCTAACCAACAAACCAGAAGCCAGTGCATCCAGATGATGAATGACCATTTAGATCACCAGTGGGCGCTTTATAAACTTGCTGACCAAAAGGGTTGGTATAAAGAAATGAAGCCTTCTTCCTAGGAAGCGTTTCAAAACACAACAAGAAACAAAGCCTGCAAGCAAACTAACTTTGAAGTTAGTTTGCTTGCAGGCGTTTTTTGTTCCTAATTTAATTTCCAGATACAGGTCTTTTTTGAAGAAAGAATCTAGTATATACTATGAATGATCGAATACATGGCAAGTGAGGTCTGTTTTTAATTATGAAACTAAAATCGCCACTAAAAAAGGGGGACGAGGTAGAGCTGGGGATTGAAGGCTTGAATCATGAAGGGGAAGGAATCGGGCGCTTTGAAGGGTTTACGGTCTTTGTTCCCCAGGCGGTGCCAGGCGACCTGGTCACTGCCCGGGTGATCTCCGTCCAGAAAAACTATGCCCGTGCCCTTTTGCAGTCTGTAAAGCAGCATTCCGCCGACCGGGTCTCCCCTCGCTGCGAACATTACTCCAAATGCGGCGGGTGCCAATTGCAGCATTTACGCTATGCAGAGCAGCTTAAATTTAAACAGGAGGCAGTTCGTAACGCCATGCAGAGGATTGCCGGCTTGGACGTTTGTGTTCTGCCGACAATCGGTATGCCGGATCCCTGGCATTATCGCAACAAGGCACAGGTGCCGATCAGTTTTGTAAACGGTGAAATTCAGGCCGGCTTTTATGAAAAAAGGAGCCATATGGTTATTGACCTTAATCGCTGTCCGATTCAGCATCCACAAAATGATCGCGTAGTGAAAATAGTGCGCGATTTTCTAAAAAATACAATATTTCGATCTATAATGAAAGAAAACATAAGGGCCTTGTAAGGCACATCTTAGCAAGCACCTCTTTTGCAAAGGGAGAAACACTTGCTGTGCTTGTTACCAATGGACGCCATCTGCCTTGCGCAGAAAAGTTAACACAGGCTTTGAAACAAAGAATTCCTGGTTTATGCGGTGTTGTTCAAAATATTAATACTCGTCGAGGCAATGTAATTTTAGGCGATGAAAATATTACCCTTTGGGGCCGTCCCTACCTAATCGAGTTGCTGGAAGGGATAGAATTTCATATATCTCCGCATTCTTTTTTTCAGGTCAATCCGGTGCAAACGGAACTACTTTATCGTAAAGCAAAAGAATATGCTGGCCTTACCGGCTCAGAAACTGTTTTTGATCTCTACTGCGGTATCGGAACAATTTCTCTCTACCTCGCACGCTTTGCAGCCGCGGTTATTGGTGTCGAATCTATGCCGGCAGCCGTAGAAGACGCCCGTAAAAACGCCTCGCTAAACAATTTTAAAAACGTTGAATTCCATACCGGTCTTGCCGAAGAAGGGTGCCGAAACTATACCAAAAAGGCTATCAGGCTGACGTGGTTATCGTTGACCCCCCGCGCAAAGGCTGCGACGAAAAACTTCTCTCCACTATCATTACAATGCAACCTGCTCGTATTATCTACATCTTCCTGCAATCCAGCCACCCTTGCCCGCGATTTAAAATATTTTTCAACATTTGGCTATAACGCGATTGAAATCCAGCCTGTAGATATGTTTCCTCAGACGCCTCACGACAGATGACATACATTCTATCACTTAACCCATGTTGAGGTGTAGTGTTGATTACAAGGGTTGAGAAGTGAGTAAGTAAAAAAGCCTCGTATATCAAGGCTTTTCGCACATATGGGTATGAAACCCATTAATTGAAAACGGGATTTTTAAATACAGCCCAGACATCGCGATGAGCCTATCTTCTACATAGTAACCGGAATAGTAGTAACAGCGATAACCGGTGTTTCGAACTATACACAGTATGCAGAACACTATAAGGAAGATGGTATAGGTTATTTTATCGCCGTGTTGGCAATTACTTTTATCAGCGCGACTGTTTTTTCTTTTGTAGCCGTGTTAGCATATAAATAGTACAAGTTAAACGTGGACAGGTCCTCCTATGAAATATAAACTATGTTTAGGAGGATGAAGAAAATGGCCCGACGGTTTACAGAACAATTCAAGAAAGATGCATTATCTTATGTCCACGATCATTCCGATCAAAGTATC
>JAAZDR010000002.1 GCA_012512705.1 Bacillota bacterium | reverse complement strand
GGGACGGGCCCGATGAATCCCGGCAACCGGCTAGGTTTTTTGCCTGGCAGCGGTGCCAATTCCCGCAGGGTACCCCGTGCTTCCCTGGGAGATAAGAGGTATTAAAAAGCCTCTTAATAATAGGGGCTATTTTAATGCTCTAAATTCCAGAGACCTGTGGGTAGACCTTCCAAACAGGAGGAGTAAATATATGCGCAATTCGTATCTGTTCACTTCTGAATCTGTAACCGAGGGGCATCCCGATAAGCTGGCTGACCAGATTTCCGATGCCTTGCTGGACAGCTTTATTGCCAAGGATCCCTTATCACGGGTGGCGATTGAAACCCTGGTGACAACAGGGCTTGTTTTAGTGTCAGGGGAGGTAACGACTAATTGTTATGTTGACATTCCTAAAGTTGTACGCGATACAGTAATAGAGATCGGCTATACGCGAGCCAAGTACGGTTTTGATGGCCAGACCTGCGCTGTTCTGACTTCTATCGATGAACAGTCCCCGGATATCGCCCTTGGGGTTGATCGTGCCCTGGAGTTGAAGCAGGATAATGGCTCTAGTGATAAGTATGATGAGATCGGTGCCGGTGATCAGGGGATGATGTTCGGGTTTGCCTGTAACGAGACGCCGGAGCTGATGCCGATGCCGATTTCGCTGGCGCACCAACTTGCCAGGCGAGTGGCACAGCTTAGGAAAGAGCGTTTGCTACCCTATCTTCGCCCTGATGGCAAGACGCAGGTGACTGTCGAGTACCGTGATGGTAAACCCTTCCGCGTAGATACAGTGGTTGTCTCTGTGCAGCACCGTGAAGATATTCCCCTGGCAAGAATTAGGGAAGATATAATCGAGATGGCCATAAAAGAAGTTATTCCTGAGTCCTTGATTGACCGTAATACTAAATGCCACATTAATCCAACAGGTCGATTTGTAGTTGGTGGCCCCCGGGGAGATGCGGGACTTACAGGGCGCAAAATCATTGTCGACACATATGGTGGCTATGCTCGACACGGTGGCGGCGCTTTTTCCGGTAAAGACCCGACGAAAGTGGATCGTTCAGCTGCTTATGCTGCCCGTTACGTGGCTAAAAATATTGTTGCTGCAGGGCTGGCTGAGCGATGTGAAGTGCAGTTGGCCTATGCGATCGGGGTTGCACGTCCGGTTTCACTGTTTGTGGATACCGGTGGGACAGAGAAGATAGCCGTAGAGAAGATCGAAGAGCTGATTAAAAGACATTTTGACCTTCGACCAGCAGCGATAATCGATATTCTGGATCTGCGCAGACCTATTTATCGGCAGCTCGCCGCTTACGGCCATATGGGGCGCACAGACCTTAACCTTCCCTGGGAACGCACTGATAAAGCAGAAATCTTACGCAGTGAGGCAGGCCTTTCTGCTGCAGCAGCACCTTTCCCGGAGCGTTAGGAAGTTTTAGGGGATGATAATGGCATATGGATCGAGTGAGTCTTTCGATCCATATTTCTTTTTGGAGGAGGATTCATCATGCCTACAATTGAGGGGGTTGTGAGACGGGTTACTTATTATAACCAGGAGAGCTCCTATCTTGTTGGGCGGCTGGATGTACCTGGGTTCAAAGAGCCCGTAACTTTTGTCGGCCATTTCACCCCTTTGGGAGAAGGAGAACATCTGCGGCTCAAGGGCGAGTGGCATACCCATGCACGCTACGGGCGGCAGTTGAAGGTTCACCATTGGGAGCGACTAGCCCCAGCGACGCTGGATGGACTGAAAAAGTATTTAGGCTCCGGGATGATCAAAGGGGTAGGTCCGGTAACGGCCGAGCGTTTGGTGCGGCATTTTGGCAGCTCTGTTTTAGAAGTCATTGAGCAAACACCGGAAAAGCTGACTGAGGTTGAAGGAATCGGCGAAAAAAAAGCTGCACAAATTGTCGCCAGCTACCGTGACCAGCAAGAAATCAAGGAAGTAATGCTTTTTTTACAGGATTACGGCGTGAGTCCGGCCTTTGCCGTGCGCCTTTTCCGTCATTATGGCAGCGAAGCGGTGGAAAAAGTCAAGGAAGATCCCTTTCGCCTTGCCGAGGAAGTTCACGGGATTGGTTTTAAGACAGCAGACAAGATCGCAGCGAAGATGGGTATTCCCCCGGATTCGCCGAAGCGGATTAGGGCCTGTATCCGTTATGTTTTAGGTAAAGGCGCAGATGAAGGGCATGTTTGCCTGCCAAGGGAACTGCTTGAGGAACGAGTGGCGGAACTGGTTAAAACAGAGACTGAACTCGATATCGAACCGATCTTATATTCACTCTGCGAAGAGCGGCTTATTTTTCTCGAAGAGGTTGAAGGGAAAGAATATGTTTACCTTGCTCCTTTCTATTATGCTGAAACAGGTGCAGTAAAGCACCTGCGCGCCCTTTTAAACGCAAAGGTGGAGGGGGACACTTTATTTGCCGCGAAAGCGGAACAGATTTTTGCGTCAGAAAAACTAAACTTGACGAACGAGCAGCAGGAAGTTGTTCGCCAGGCAGTGAAATGCGGTCTGATGGTTGCTACCGGGGGGCCGGGAACAGGAAAAACAACAACAATTCGCGTTCTGGTCGAGCTTTTCAACAGCGAAGGTCTCGAAGTTGCCCTTGCTGCACCAACGGGGCGCGCTGCGAAGCGAATGAGTGAAGCAACAGGCTTTCCGGCAAAAACAATTCACCGACTTTTAGAGTACACTTTTCAGGAAGGGAAAGGCTTCTACTTCCAACGGGATACTGATAACCCGCTCACCTGTGATGTTCTCATAATTGACGAAGCTTCGATGCTGGACATGCTGCTATTTTACAATCTTTTAAAAGCGGTTACTCCCGGGACGCGGTTGGTGCTGGTCGGCGATGTGGATCAGCTACCCTCCGTGGGGCCTGGAAATGTTCTACGGCAGCTCATCGATTCTGAAAGACTTCCTTGTGTGCGTTTAAAGACTGTATTTAGACAGGCGCAGGAAAGCATGATCGTTCAGAACGCACATCGCATCAATAAGGGGATTTTCCCTCTTCCCAACCGTAAGTGCAAGGATTTCTTTTTAATCGAAAAAGAAGATCCAGAGGAAGTTACCCAAACTATTGTCTCCTTATGCCAAAAGAGACTTCCGAATTATGGCTCTTTTGACCGCTTTGATGATATTCAAGTGCTCTCACCGATGCGCCGTACTGTAACTGGGGTTGACAATCTGAATCTCAAGCTTCAGGAGGCTCTTAACCCCAAAAAGGAGGGGATGCCGGAAGTTGCTGCCGGGGCAACAACATTTCGCCTCGGGGATAAGGTAATGCAGGTTCGCAACAACTACCGCAAGGAAGTGTTTAATGGTGATTTAGGGAGGATTCATTATATTAACCTCGAAGACGCAGAGCTAACGGTAAGGTATCCGGCGGACCTGCCAGGAGCGCGGGATGTGGTCTATGATTTCCAAGAGCTTGATGACCTCGTTCTTTCCTATGCCATTTCAGTGCATAAGAGTCAGGGGGCTGAATATCCTGTAATAGTCATGCCGATAGTCACTCAGCACTTTCTGCTGTTGCAGCGCAATTTAATCTATACGGCGGTTACAAGGGCCCGTCGGCTTGTCGTTCTCGTGGGCACGGAAAAAGCCCTGGCGATCGCTGTAAAAAATGACCGCACTGAGGAACGTTTCAGCTATCTTTGTCATCGCTTGCGGAGAGGGTGAAAGC
>JAAZDR010000031.1 GCA_012512705.1 Bacillota bacterium | reverse complement strand
TGTGTATAGTGCAATCGGGCAAAAGAAGGGTGTATAGATAACAGTAACTTTTTATGCCGTGAAAGTTGCTGCAGGTTGATAATCAGCTCTGTTTTTGTCGGCTGATATATTTGTTCTATGTATGCCCCTTTAGCTTGCTGTAGCTCTTTAAAAACAGCAGCTAAGGTAAAGCTATCAAAAGAAGACATCTTTGATTACCTCCCTAAGTAAGTATAACTGGTTCGCATTAAGAAGGCAATGAACATGCTTTAATAACCTGTAATTTTCGGTAATGATTTTGAATAGATATAGGACAGATTGTACAGGGGGGTATAGTGCTATTGGATTGGTCACTTATCGATGCAGGGGAAGCATGTAAAAGACTTAATGTAAAACCTTCCCGCGGTCTATCGGGGCTAGAAGCTTTACAACGATTGAAGCGCTGCGGTGAAAATTCCCTTGCGGAAAAAGAAGGGCATTCGGCATTCGCGATTTTTGTTGATCAATTTCGCGATTTCTTGGTTATTGTCTTACTTGCAGCTGCCTTCATTTCCGGTTTGATTGGAGAGTATCTCGATGCTATTGCGATAATGATAATTATTTTGCTCAATGCTGTTCTTGGCTTCATTCAAGAATATCGTGCGGAACGGTCGCTTGCTGCTTTAAAAAAAATGACTGCGCCTACCGCTAAAGTTTACAGAGAGGGAAAATTAATAGAAATCCCGGCCCAAAAAGTAGTGCCTGGCGATATAGTTGCTTTGGAAGCTGGAGATCGTATCTGCGCGGATATGCGTCTTGTTGAGGTTAATGACTTAACTATTAACGAATCCGCACTAACCGGGGAATCCCTGCCAGTAAACAAAAGTGTGTTGCCTATAAAGAAATCATCTTCTTCCTTAGGCGATCGTTTAAATATGGCTTTTATGGGGGCACTTGTCACAGGCGGTCGTGGACGAGGGGTCGTTGTTAAGACCGGCAAAGAAACAGAAATGGGGCGTATTGCACATTTGATTCAGGAAAGTGAAGATGAAGAGACCCCTTTGCAAAAAAGACTAGCGCAATTAGGGAAAATTCTTGTTAGCGGTTGTCTGCTGATTTGCGCTTTAATGGTTTTTTTGGGGATAATACAAGGCCTTCCGCAGTACAAAATGTTTATGGCTGGGGTGAGCCTCGCAGTAGCAGCAATTCCAGAAGGGCTTCCGGCCATTGTTACCATCGCTTTAGCTATCGGTGTTCAGCGCATGATTAAGCGTAAGGCTATTGTGCGTCAGCTTCCGGCGGTAGAAACCCTTGGTTGTGCTACTGTTATTTGTTCTGATAAAACCGGAACGCTTACACAAAACAAGATGGAAGTGCAGAAAATATTGAGCGCAAGTAAGACCTATACTGTAAAACAAGGAGGTTCGCTTTTACAAGCTTCATTTTTTGAAGATAAAGGAAAACTCAACCTTGGCCAGGAGAAAGAATTGCAGCAAATTTTGCGTATCGCTGTCCTTTGTAATAATGCTTCTTTAAATAAACGTGAACAGGCAATCGGTTTTTTGGCAAAAAAGAAAAAGCCGGAATGGGGTATTGCTGGAGACCCCACAGAGGGGGCGTTATTGATAGCTGCTGCTAGAGCTGGAATTTGGCGGGAAAAAGAATTAGAAGTGAGAGAACTGATATTTGAACAACCGTTCAGTTCTGAACGTAAAATGATGACCGTGGTTTATCGTGAAAGTAAAGGTTGCTGCGCTTATAGCAAAGGAGCGCCAGAGGTTATCATCAAACGCTCTCGCTATATCCTTGAAGATGGAAAGATAAAGCTGCTTACTGCGCAAAGGCGCTCTTTTCTCCTCAGAGAAGTAGAAAAAATGGCTGCTGGAGCATTACGCAACCTTGCAGTTGCTTATCGCGAGCTTTCTAGTTTTACTGCAAGGGAAAAAAAGGATCTGGAGCGAGAACTAATCTTTGTGGGGGTATTAGGAATGCTTGATCCTCCCCGGCCAGAGGTGTTTCCAGCTATTGAGCGTTGTCGCCGGGCAGGGATGCGTGTTATTATGATCACCGGTGATCATAAGATTACAGCGGTAGCGATTGCTCGGCAACTAAAGATTCTTCCCCGTGATGGAAAGGTAATCACCGGGGAAGAGTTGGAGCAAATGAACGAAAGAGAATTGCGCCAACATATTGAACAGTGCTATGTTTTTGCTCGGGTTAATCCCGAGCATAAACTGCGTATTGTTCAGGCTTTAAAAGAAAAAGGTCACGTTGTGGCGATGACAGGGGACGGGGTTAATGATGCACCGGCAGTAAAAAAGGCAGATATCGGTATAGCTATGGGCATTTCCGGTACAGATGTTACTAAGGAAGCAGCTTCCCTTGTCCTGGCTGATGATAATTTTGCTACAATTGTTGCTGCCGTGGAGGAGGGCCGCGGAATTTTTGAAAATATACGCAAGTTTATTCGTTATCTTCTAGGGTGCAATGTCGGTGAAATATTGACAATGTTTTTAGCAATTCTTGTCGGCCTGCCATTGCCTTTGCGTCCAATACAAATATTATGGGTAAACTTAGTTACTGACTCTCTTATGGCTCTAGCTTTAGGTGTTGAACCTAAAGAACCTAATATTAT
>JAAZDR010000030.1 GCA_012512705.1 Bacillota bacterium | reverse complement strand
TTTCCTTCAATATAAATTATTTCTTTAGCAAAAGTCACTTTTAAATCTACTTTTATCTTAACCTCATCAGGAAGCTCTTTCCCTTCAAGGCCAAGTTCTTTGGCGCTTTTTTCCCAGGTGTAAAGTTGATGATCACCTTTTCTTCGTTTTAACTCGTCAATATAAAGCCACATGCTATTAGCACCTCTTTAAAACTCACAATAATTATATAGACGATTAACTTTCTTGTCAAGAATTTACTAAGCGCCTGCAAACCTTGCTAATAGGCTACTCCATCAACCTCTTCTTCAGCACTGCCTTCACTGAAAGAAACAATAATGCGGTTGGGAAGGCAGACAATTGTTTCGTAAGATTTTTCAATCCAGCCGGTATGAGTACAGATCCCCTGAGGGCAAAGTTCCTTACCCATCGGCAGCATCCTCACGCGTCCGTTTTTTATCTCTATTTGCCCTATGTGTTCATTATTTGACCCAAATCTAAAGGAAATCATCCTCTCTTCCCTCTCTGTAAAAGAATATTCGCCGACTTGTTCGCCATCTATCTCAACACGTATAAACTTGCGCCCGGCTTCAGCCTCTGCTGTTAAATTATAAACAAAGCTGAGCACGCTTAAAGTGACAAGCAAAAGAATCAAGAGCTTATCCCCGTGCGTCAATTTTAAATTTTGCCTTTCCAACTTCTGTCCCCCTTTACTGACTATATTATAACAAAAAAATATTATTCAAGAACAAATTATTAAACTATGTTCAAGACGAAAAAATAACCAATAAAATATAAAAGTAAAATATAAAAGACCGAGGATAATCGATAATCCTCGATCTGGTGTGGGTTTGAGCAAGCCTATAAGCCGAGTTCTGTACTCTGTTAAGAGTGGTAGCCATCTGTCTAGGGTATTAGTTGCCTAATACCTCCAGCGACCTAACCCGAGAAGTCAGCGGGCAACTTCATCCTTCTCCTATTTGGTCTTGCTCCGGGTGGGGTTTGCCTAGCCAGCCGATCTCCCGGCTGCTGGTGCGCTCTTACCGCACCGTTGCACCCTTACCCGACACTTAATTTCAATAGCGTATGTTAAGCCCTATGTGAAATAAGTGCCGGGCGGTTTATTTCTGTGGCACTTTCCTTAGGGTCGCCCCCACTGGACGTTATCCAGCACCCTGCCCTGCGGAGCTCGGACTTTCCTCAGGAACTGTCGCCGATGGCCAGTTCCCGCGGCTACCCAGCATACTCAACCCCTCTTTAATTTAATTTATATATGCTATTTTTGTGTTCGGATTGATAGTGTAACATAAATCTTTATCTTTGTCAAAAAGCTCTGCACCAGCAGCAAGAGAATCTAAAAAGATTAGCACCTCTTCCAGCTCGGTTACAGGGATAACATTTACCTCCTTCGCACTAGCTTTGGCAAGCTCATAGTTTCCTTTCGGAACAAAAAAGTAATCAACCCCAGCCATTTCTGCTGCCGCTATCTTTTGTTTTACCCCACCAATTGTGCCGATCTTTTCATTAATATTAATTGTTCCAGTACCTGCAATTTTATACCCGCCCGTCAAATCTCCCGCTGTAAGTTGGTTAACTATCTCCAATACAAACATTAAACCCGCTGAGGGACCGCCGATCTGACCAGTATCAATCTCTATCTCTAACGGTAGCTTGGCCTCCCGGTTTAGGGAACAAATATAGACGCGCAGGGCAGCTTTATCAGGCTCTTCACTATCCGAGGTTGTCGGCATTACTAATTCAAACGTTTCCAGTCCTCTCTCTACCGTCAACGAAACAGTTTCACCGATGGGCAGTTCTTGCACTTTAGCTATAACCTCATCAACGAGTGATACCGGAGTTCCATTAACCGCTTTGATAATGTCTCCTTTTTGTAAGATTCCTTTTGCGGGGCTTTTTTCTAGGAACCCTACCACCTCTATCCCCTTGCTGACAATCTCCACATCATATCCAAGCCTACGCAGAGCAATAACTTTAGCCATAAGCTGGCTCTCTTTCATCCATTGCCGCATGAGTTCTTTATATTCTTCAATCGTCATCCCCGAAGGTATAAACGACGCTTTTTTTCGTATATCTATTGTTGGGTTAAACAGTGCATAAATAAGCAATGGCAGGTTCGCTCTCTGTTGGGCAGCAGTAACTAGATAAAAACCTTCTTCGTTTTTGGCACCGCTTTTCTCCCCAATATTAACCATTTGTGCTAGGTTTTCAAGGGAGCCTGGCTTAAGTAGGTAAAAATTATTTTGGATATAAAAATTGCAGCCGATAATGATGAGAATTGAAAGAAGGATTGCCAAAAACTTGCGCACTATTATTCACTTCTTTCCACAATTTCTTTTATAGAAGGCAGTGACTTATAAGTTTCCTGTTCGCCTTTTTTTATCGCTTCTTCAGCCCGTTCAAACTGAGAAGAGGCGATATCTTCCACCTGGGGAGTGATAACAATATCAGCAAGTTCAAGATGAGAGCGTACAATCTCTTTGGACATAATATCTAGAGATTGGGTGATTACATCAAGCAGGTGATTAATTTTATTTTTACCTTTATTTTCATAAACACCAACATTGACGGCAATAATGATATTAGCCCCCAGTTCTTTAGCTGTCTTGGCCGGCACTTTCTCTAAAATGCCTCCATCGGCTAATAGTCTTCCTTCAATGTTAACAGGACAAAAAACGCCTGGAATCGCTAATGAAGCGTGTACAGCTTTAGCAACAATGCCTTCGGTGATAACTACCCTTTCCTCTTTTACAAGATCAGTTGCTACAACCGCCAGAGAAATTTTTAAATCAGAGAATTTTGCTCTCTTCGTAAGAACATAGATGAATTGTTCCAGTTTCTCCCCGCTAATTAAACCCATGCGCGGAGGTAAGGAGAAATCAATCCAGGTGTTCCGCTGCATACGGCGAGCAAGTTTCTCCATGAACCCCAATGACATGCCGCTGGCATAAAACGCCCCGATAACACTTCCCATACTTGTGCCAACAATTAAATCTATCGGTATCTTTGCTTCTTCTAAAACCTTCAAAACACCGATATGAGCAAACCCCCGGGCTGAGCCACCACCGAGAGCAAGGCAGATCTTTCTTTTGTTCACTTAACCATTGCCCTCCTTTTTTCAATATATTACTTTTAAAAAAATATATACGACAACTCCCTTCACTATTTTTCCCAGGTATATAAGCTTCACTTTCTCGAAAAATAAAATTAAAAAACAGAACCCAGATAAAAAAGGAGGGAAAATATGTCTAAGGTCTATTGCAGCATAAATAACTGTCACTATTGGAAAGAGGAAAATTTATGCGGGGCAAATGAAATAATCGTCACCTCGGACTCTTTGGGCGAAACGGCCCCAGACAGCTTTGATGCACCACTGCACCAACAGTTTCAGTCCACTCCAGCCGCCAGCTGTATGGAGACATGCTGTAAAACTTTTGTTGAAAAAGGCTCCGGAAAAGAAAAAGAAGACGGGGTAATGAAAAGTTAATAACTATAAATCTTCAGCCGTATATAAAAGTATAAGCTTTTAAAAAACAACCTGCAGCAAGGTTGTTTTTTTATTGACCTTAGGTACTTAGCATTAAAAAGGTCTAATACAAACTTTCTTTTACTATATATATATTGCATTTAAAAATTGCTCCAGGAGGAAGATCATGGGTTATATACTGGTAGTGATTGCAATTACTGGAATCACTTATCTTATTATCGGCGTGGCACGCAGGGGAAAAAGTGAACGCCATTACCTGCCGCCGCTTTTTATCGCCGCCTGTGCCGTAACGATTACTGTCGCCGTTATCCTCTTCCCTGAAGATGCTTTCGAAGCTTCTCTACACGGTTTAGATA
>JAAZDR010000029.1 GCA_012512705.1 Bacillota bacterium | reverse complement strand
GATACAAAAAACCGCAATAAAACCCATCACAATTTATTCCAGCGGCATAACTTTGAATTAAAACTTGTCCTTGAAGGAATTGCCGTAGGAATATTTGCCGGCTTACTAGTTGTCTCCTATCGCTGGGCACTTGAGCAGGCAGGACTAGCCCTATCAGGAATTTATCAAGCTTTATCGGCCAAACCATATCTCATTCCTCTTTGGGTAGGGGTATTGCTGGCGATCGGCTACCTGGTCGCGGGATTGATTAAAAATGAACCGATGATCAAAGGCAGCGGCATCCCCCAAGTCAAGGGGCTGCTCGATGGCAGGATTAATATGAATTGGTTGAAGGTGATTATCGGCAAATACATCGGCGGAGTCTTAGTTATCGGGTCCGGCCTTTCCCTCGGCCGGGAAGGCCCTTCGGTGCAGTTAGGGGCAGCAGTTGGACAGGGATTTAGTAAAATATTTAAGGGCATAAAAACAGGAGAAAAATACCTTATCACCAGCGGTGCAAGCGCCGGCCTCGCTGCAGCTTTCAACGCCCCTTTAGCCGGAGTTGTGTTTGCCTTAGAAGAAGCACATAACAGCTTTTCCCCTTTTATCATCCTTTCCGCTTTTCCCGCAGCGATCACCGCCAATCTTGTCTCAAGCAAATTCTTTGGATTAACTCCTGTCTTTAATTTAGAAAATCTAACCCCCTTACCTCTTAACCATTATGTTCATATCGTCATTTTAGGATCAGTGCTGGGGGTGCTAGGTGCTATTTTCAATTCCACCCTGTTCAGTGCACAAAAGCTCTATTCAAGGCTAACATGGATTCCCCAGGAGTTGTGGGTAATCATCCCATTGCTTATAACCGTAGTTTTAGGATTCTTTTTGCCGCAGGTTTTAGGCGGAGGTCATGGGCTAATTACTTCGATCCTGGCGCAAAAAAATTCAGCGCTGAAAACTCTCCTGCTCCTGTTTTTAGTAAAGTTTTTATTTACAATGGTCAGCTACGGCTCCGGAGCTCCCGGAGGAATCTTTTTCCCTTTACTGACAATCGGCTCCTTAATCGGAGGCATATACGGAACAGTATTAGTTGATTTCTTCCAATTTGAGAGTGCATATATAAGCAATTTTGTAATCTTATCAATGGCCGGTTACTTTACCGCCATCGTCAGGGCCCCACTGACCGGAATTATCCTCATCACTGAGCTGGTAGGTTCTTTTGGTAATTTTTTATCTATTCCCCTTGTTTCCATCACAGCATATATAGTTGCCAATCTTTTAGGCTCAAAACCAATATATCAATCCCTCTATGAAAATATTGTCCGCCCCAAAACTTGAACAGGGGACGGTTTCTTCCTGTGTTCTAAATCACAGGAGAACCGTCCCTTTGTGTTCAATCGCGATCTAGTTTCGCTTTTAGTTCTTCGTCTGTGCGGCCACCAGGCAGGCAGCACCATACTTTTCTCTTAAACGGGGGTTTTCAATTTTTCCGGTAGGGTTGCGCGGCACTTGATCAAAAATAATTTTCCGCGGTCGTTTATAACGCGGCAGCGACTCGCAAAATGCTTTAATCTCCTCTTCTGAACAGCTATAGCCCGGTTTAACTTCAATAATCGCCGCGGCGATCTCCCCCAGGCGGCGGTCAGGAAGCCCAATTACAGCGGCATCCTTAATGGCCTGGTGTTCCCGCAGAAAATCTTCCACCTGCACCGGATAAATATTTTCCCCGCCGCTAATGATCACATCTTTTTTACGGTCAACCAAATAAATAAAACCGTCTTCGTCCATGCGGGCCATGTCGCCGGTAAATAACCATCCGTCCCTGAGCGCCGATGCTGTCGCCTGCGGATCCTTGTAATAACACTTCATCAGCCCCGGCCCCTTAACGATCAACTCCCCAACTTCCCCCCGGGGAACTGGAGTTCCATGCTCATCAACAATCTTCGCTTCCCAATTGTAGCCCGGGATGCCGATCGCGCCAACCTTGTGAATATTCTCAATACCTAAATGGACGCATCCAGGCCCAGTGGCTTCGCTCAAACCGTAGTTCGTATCATAAAGATGGCCCGGGAAATATTTTTTCCAGCGATGGATCAGGCTGGGGGGAACAGGCTGCGCACCAATATGCATCAGCCGCCAGTGGGAAAGATCGTAATCAGCAAGGTTCAGCTCCCCGCTGTCAATCGCATCGAGGATATCCTGCGCCCAGGGCACCAACAGCCACACAATCGTAATTTTTTCCTCAGAGACCGTTTTCAGAATCCACTCCGGCTTAACGCCGCGCAGCAGTACAGCCTTACTCCCGGAGAGCAGACTCCCAAACCAATGCATCTTGGCACCGGTATGATAAAGAGGCGGGATACATAAAAAATTGTCATCCAGCCTCTGCCCATGGTGCTTAACTTCCGTATAACAAGCAGACATCAGGCTGCGGTGCGGATGCAGAATCGCCTTAGGGAAGCCCGTCGTCCCCGAGGAAAAATAGATCGCGGCATCGTCTTCGTCTGTAAGCTTTACCTGCGGCTCCTCGGAAGAACAGTTAGCAGTAAGCCGGTCATAGCTTTCGGCAAAAGAAGGCCGGTTTTCCCCGGCAAAAAACAGCAGCCTAACCTTCGACAGCTCTTCATAAATCGCTTCCACCCGCCCGATGAACTCAGGGCCAAAAATTAAAGCCACACTGTCGGACAGCTCTAAACAGTATTTAATCTCTTCCGCCGTATAGCGAAAGTTTAAGGGAACAGCAACCGCGCCTGCTTTTAAGATCCCGAAATAGATCGGCAGCCATTCAAGGCAGTTCATCAGCAGGATCGCGACCTTATCCCCTTTTTTCACCCCTCTTTTCAGCAGCAGATTCGCCAGCCTGTTTGCTTTCTCGTTGAACACACGCCAGCTCATTTCCAGGCGGTATTCTCCTGCAGGGTTATTTTCAATCAGCTCATACTCCATCCAGGTAACGTTATCCCTTTCCTGCAGCGTCATATTAATCTCTGTCAAGCATTTCTCCGAGCCATAAAGCTCAGCATTACGTACAAGTATCTCCGTGATTGGCATACCTCTTCCTCCCGTTCTACCTACCGTGCTTCAAAAACAACATTACCATAAATTATAATCTTAAAGCCGCAGTTTAGCAACAGCTCTTAACCGTCTTGCGCAGCAGCCGATATTTTAACCCTACAGGTGCCTCATCGCTTCGATCGGGTCAAGACGGATCGCCCTGTTTGCCGGGTAGATGCCAGCCAAAAGCCCGATACCCATGGAAAAAAGCAGGGCAAATCCCACGAGCCAGAGCGGTATTTGGGAAATTTGCATCATCCCCGCTTCTTCCACCGGCATACCGGGATTCATAAAGGCCACACCGTAACGGTTTAAGAGATTGGAAAGGATGTAACTAAGCCCGATACCTAAGGCCCCGCCCAAAAGCCCAATTAAAGAAGACTCCGCCAGAAAGAGCCAGCGAATATCGCCAAAAGAAGCACCGATTACTTTCATCACCGCGATCTCCCTGGTTCTTTCATAGATGGACATGACCATCGTATTCGTGATACCGATCGCTGCTACCAGCAGGGCAACTGCACCGATACCGCCCAGCACTGCCTGCATGCGGCGAGCTATCTGTTCAATTCCCTCTAAGCTGTCGGCCATGGACCAAGCGTTGTACCCTAAGTCACGCAGTTCGTTGCTGAGCCGGCGCGTATCAGCCACATCCCTAGTAGCGACTAGCGCATACGCGTACTGCTCCTCCTCCGGTTTCGCCCGTTTCGACCGCGGGGAGCCGCCCCTGATCGCCCCTTCGATTTCCAGCTCTCCTTCAAATATCGGCTCCCCGATTATGCCGTCGAACTGCCCCTGCCCCTGCGTCCCCTGCAGCATAAAATCACGCATTCGTCTTACTTCGCTGATCGGTCCGTAGACTTCCCAGGCACGATCCATATTTTTTTCGCTCAAAACCCCGACCACGTTTAAACTATAGATCCGTTTCTGCTGCTGGGCATTAAAGATCGTCAGCTTCAAACGCTGGTTCAGCAGCTCGAGGGGATCGCGCTCCTCCATATACTCCGGCGGTCTGAAGTGGCCTGTATCCTCATGAAAATTGTTCACCACCTGCGCCCCGACCACAACATTAAAACGATCGCCTGCGTTAAGCAGCCTGCCGCCCTGGGCCTCAAAATCCAGCAGCTCCATCATCTCCGGTTCAATGCCGACAAGGTTAATATATCCAATCCGCTTACCCCAGGTCACTTCCCCGGAAACATCAAAAGCAGGTGAAACACCGACAACCCCCTCCATAGCCCTGATCTCCGCAATCGCTTCGTCAGTTAACCTTTTTTGCTGCGGAAATTCCTCTTCATCCTCTACAGGAAAAGGGTAATCCATCGCCTGGTTAACATGGATAATATTCAGACTGCCCCATTGAGCGATCGACTCTTTTTGCGATTCCACAAGACCGATACCGAGGGAAAGCATGACCACAATCGAAGTGGTCCCGATAATCACCCCGAGCACAGTGAGGATCGCCCTCCCCTTACGGCGCCAGAGATTCTTATGCGAAATAAGAGCCAGATCAGAGAGTTTCATCGAACATTTCACCACTCTTTGCCCGCCGTCTTTTAATCACCACAACTGCCGCAATAACAAGCAGCAAAAGCAGCGGGCCGAGCCATTTCAGCTGCGCCCAAATCCGTGCTGTTAAAGGTAGCTCACCACCCGGATG
>JAAZDR010000028.1 GCA_012512705.1 Bacillota bacterium | reverse complement strand
GGATAAGCTTTACGAAAAGGAGACGAGCACAAGCCTCTCGCGAGCCGCTTTGGAAACGCTGGCGATTATTGCCTATAAACAGCCAATTACCAGGGTTGAAATTGAAGCTATACGGGGGGTAAGGGTGGACAAAATACTCGAGAACCTATTAAAAAGACAGCTCATAAAGGTTGTAGGACGTAAGGAAGGGCTGGGGCGGCCTCTGCTTTATGGAGTTACCGAGGGTTTTTTAAAATATTTTGGGTTAAACAGCCTTGATGATCTTCCGCCGTTAGAATTGGAAGAAAACTTGTAAGAATAAAGAGGGAGGTTCCTCCTTCTTTTTTTATTTGGCATAAACTCGTGCAATATATGCTTAGCTTTAGGGGAAAATATTCGTTAGCAGGGATGATTTGTACGGAGGATAAAACGTTGGGAAAAATACTAGCATCTGCCTTTCTCATAATCGGTTTGTTATTTTTAGTTGTTGTTCAAGATCTTCGCATAAAATTAGTTTATATTCGGGATGATAAAAAAGAAAAGCTTGAGATAAACCTTGATTTTTTGTTAATCAGCTTTAGTGTCTCTCCCTCTTGGCCGTTTATGGGCGGCTCAAGCGACTCCATAGATAGAGGAAAGGTGAAAGAGAGTAAAGATGGTGTGCAAACACCTTTTTTAAAAGAGCTGTTTAATTTTTTTTACTGCCGCAGTCGTCACCTTGTTAATCTTATGCGACTTTTCCTGAGGTTCACACGCTGGCAAAACCTGCACTTTATAGTTAGATTCGGGTTTAAGGATGCGGCTTTAACGGGAATGAGTGCTGGTACGTTATGGGCTATAGGCGGCATTATCCAGCCTCTTATTCAACAGAACTTTATTTTTGAAAACAGCAGCCCTTTACTCGATATTCAACCTACATTTGATGAGGAACAGCTGCTACTTATCAAAGCGTATTTACAATTTCGAATACGGCTTTACCAAATATTTTACCTTTTCTTGTTATCTGTGCCACTTATTTTACCTTCAAGGGGGGAGATAAATAGATGGACGAACATCCGATTCAAAGTTTAATGACCACTGCCATGGAAAATTTAAAAGAAATGGTAGATGTGAACAAAATTGTCGGTGATGCTGTGGAGACACCCGATGGGAGTGTCATTATCCCTGTATCAAGGGTAACATTTGGTTTTGCAGCCGGGGGGAGTGAATTTCAAGGAGGAGAAGGGGTTCAAAGCAGTAGTAACCAAAAAGCAATGCTGCCTTTTGGGGGAGGAAGCGGTGGCGGGGTAACTGTCCAACCTGTAGCTTTTTTGGTAGTTGGTGGCGGACAAGTACGTTTGCTTCCAGTAGATGGGCAGATAATGTTTGATCGAATATTTGATGTTGCTCCACAATTGATAACTCAGATTCAAGAACTCTTTAAACAAAAAAGAAAGGAATCCCCTGTGGCATACGAATAAGAAAGTCGTCGGTTACAGGAAGAAACCTTCACAGCGCGGTGTGGAGGTTTCTTTAGATTTTAAGGGAGAATCATAAAATACAAGATAGTTGAATAGGTATTAACATCATTTTTTAATGAGGTGGACGGGGTGATTAAAAGAGTTATCATTTTTTTGCTTTTATTAATTTTGTTCATAAATCCATCTGCTTTAAAGGCGGAGGAAGGGCAGTTGGAACTTACAGCAGAGGCCGCTGTGCTAATGGATAGAGATAGCAGACGTGTGCTTTATGCTCAAAATCCCCATCAAAAAAGACCGATGGCGAGCACAACCAAAATCATGACTGCGGTCACTGCCCTTGAAGCCGGTGATTTAGATGATGTTGTGATCGTTAGTGAGCGAGCAGCAGCAATTGGCGGTTCCTCGATCTGGCTTTCCGCCGGCGAGGAGAAAACCCTAGAAGAGCTTCTATATGGCTTGATGCTGCGCTCCGGAAATGATGCTGCCGTAGCGATAGCGGAACACATTGCTGGGTCAATTGAAGCCTTTGCTGTAATGATGACGAAGAAAGCCAGAGAGATCGGCGCCTTGAACAGCTCTTTTAAAAACCCTCATGGGCTGCATGATGAAAAACATTATATTACAGCTTATGACCTTTCTTTAATAGCTTCCTATGCTCTTAGAAATCCTAAATTCAGGGAAATAATTGCCACTAGGGATATTGCTATCAGTTGGCCGGGTGCAGAATGGGATCGCCTTCTGCATAACCAAAACCGTTTGCTCGATCTTTATCCTGGTGGCGATGGTGTAAAAACTGGGTGGACAACACCGGCGGGAAGATGTTTTGTTGGTTCTGCCACGCGTGATGGTTGGCAGCTGGTAGCTACAGTGTTAAATGCTCCGGACATGTATAACGATGCAATAATGCTTCTTGATTATGGATTTAATAACTTTACGAATAAGCGGTTAATCGCACAGGGTCAATTTTTGCGCCGAGTAGAAGTGGAGAAAGGTGTCCAGGGTAGTGTTCGCG
>JAAZDR010000027.1 GCA_012512705.1 Bacillota bacterium | reverse complement strand
CTCTTAACCCAATCCTTTTATCGGCTACGCTTTTCCCTGTTTATTTCTGTTGGGCAATAATGGGCATTTTTATTACTGCAGCTATTTCTTTGGAGCGATTTAGCCTCTATCACCCGGGAGATGCTATTCAACTATGGGCTGAAAAAGCATCTCCAGTCTTTATCTTTGCTCTGGTTACCCTTGTGGCACAGCTTTACAGCTATTCTATCCATAAACTTTCCCGGCAAAGTGAAATAATGCAAAAACAGCTTGAACATATTAAGTCCCTCTATGAGGCGGTTGAAGTATTTTCTTACAACAATAATCCTCAGGAGATTGTAAGCCTTTTCGCATCGTACGCAAAAACCCTTACCGGAGCAAAAAAAGTCATAGTGTGGATCGAAGCAGAGGTCGGCCTTAAGGAACGGCGAAAAAAAAACTATTATGCAATCCGGGGGCCTCGCCAGGTCCTTGCTGAAGAAATATGGTACCCATATCTTAAACAAGTCCTCGCCGACATCGACAAAAGCAGAGGCGTTAGAAAACATTATTTTACCGGTAAAAGGGGAAACGAGCGGGGTATGCTGCTGACGGTTAAGGTTTGCTCAAAAACGAACTCCTATGGAGTTCTCTCTGCCTACTATGAGGATCCTGGGGAGGCAGATGAAGCAGCGCAGACGCTCACTTTCCTGGCTGAGCTTTGTGCAGTGGCATTAGAAAAGCATTCCATGGAAGCAATTGCTGAGGACTTTTTGTTGGTAGATGAAAAAAACCGTATCGCTGGCGAGATCCATGACAGCGTTAGCCAAAACCTCTTTGGTGTTGTTTACTCTCTTGATACGCTGATTAAAGATCGGGTTCTTTCCGAGCCGCTTCGCAAGCAGCTGCGTCTACTGCAGAAAACTTTGCAGAGGAGCCTTAAAGAGTTGAGGACTGCCATCTACAGTATGAGCACATTAAAAAATAAGGCTGAGCCTTTTGTGGAAGAAGTTGAGAAGTATCTCTATGATCTCGCTCAGCTGAATGATATTTCCGTTAATTATGAAACTCTGGGGTGCTTTAACCTCAGCTCGCAGGTACGCAATTCACTTTACCGTATTATCAGAGAAGCTACAGGCAATGCGATCCGTCATGGTTCTTGCAGCAACATTAAAGTGCGATTGGAAGCAGATAGAAGCGCGCTGAAACTTACCATCACCGACAACGGATGCGGATTTACGTTTGCGGCAATAGAACGAGAGGAGAAAAATGGGCTCGGTCTTATTAATATGCAAGAACTGTCACGAAATATAGGCGGCACCCTTGAAATCGAAAGCATTCCAGGGAGAGGTACAAAAGTTTTTTGCAAGATCCCCTTAGGGCAAGAGCATGGTAATCTTTTTAAGGAGGAGGAGATGATCGGGTGAGAATTGTAATCGTTGATGATCATCCGGTAGTGCGCAACGGGGTAGAACAAACCCTGAGCGCCGAAAAAGATATGGAAGTAGTTGGCTCAGCGGCAAACTGCTCGGAAGGTCTGGAACTTATCATTTCCGAAAAACCGGATATCGTCATCGTTGATCTGCGCATGCCCGGCGGAGGTGGCCTGGAACTGATCCGAAAGGCACGTAAGGAAGGCGTTAAGTGCCGCTTTATAATCCTCACCTCTTACGTTTCCTATAGCGATGTTTCACAGGCGGTGGCAGAAAATGTGGATGGCTATATCCTGAAAGAAGCACTGCCCGAAGAACTTGTTGCTGCAGTGCGTTTGGTTAACAACGGCAGACGCTACTATGATCCGGAAACGATCGACAGCATAGTCCATAAAGAAGATAACGATCCTTTCAAAAAACTGACCAAAAGAGAGAAAGAAATCCTTTATGCTCTTACCGAAGGGTTGAGCAATAAGGCGATCGCCGAGAAGTTTTTTATCACAGAGAACACGGTCAAAAAACATATCGGCAGCCTTCTTAATAAGTTAGAACTGCAGGATCGCACACAGGCGGCTCTCTTTGCCTTCTCGCACGGTCTGGGAAGAGAAGAAGAATCTCTTTAAAAAGTTGAAGCTTTTGATTAATGAAGCCAAAGATTAAATAGTCGTCAAGGATTGTTAATAGCTTTGGTTTGTTCTAGGTCTTTTAGTTTTATGTAGGTTAGTTATTTTGAGTTCGGTTGGGAAAGGGTTCCCAGCCGGCTTTTTTTTTAATAATACTACCTTAGTATTATTAAAAAACTACCTGAATGGCCAGCATATATTGGATCTTGCGTGTGCTGCGCTTTTTTTATATTAGCGGTAAGATGATCGTGCGTAATAAAAAGCACAACTATACTAGCCTTAAGCCCTGGAAAAGACATTTTAGACCCTGGAGCTTTTGTTGTTGAAGATGGAATGTTGCACGTTAGATTGGGCTGGAGTGATAAATATGAAGGATAACTACTCCTCATCTTCTTTGCCTTCTAGGAGTTCCGAAGCTAGTGCAAGGCAAGAAAAGCGTGTTAATAAGCGTCCCCGCTTGTCGGGGTTAAAATTTTTAGGCAAAATTTTTGCTGCTGGTCTGCTGATGCTCGCGCTTGTTTTATCGTTTTTTCTCGTGCAGAGCAGCTTCGCCGGAGGGATCCCTTCGCTGGCTGGCTATCATATGTATATTGTTCTCAGCGGCAGCATGAGTCCTGCCTTTGATACGGGAAGCCTTGCTTTTGTGCGCCCAGTGCAGGCCGAGGAAGTTGCTGTGGGAGACATTATCACTTATAAGAGCAGCGGCGATAGCGAACAGCTGACTTCGCACCGTGTGGTAGAGATTCACAAGGATGACGAAGGATCCTTGAATTTTATAACCCGGGGCGACGCAAATAATGTGAACGATCCTCTTCCCGTGCCGGCAGAAAATATTGTAGGCCGGGTAACAGGATCGATTCCTTACGCCGGTTACTTATTATCATTTGTACAGACTAGGACAGGAGCGGCTTTACTCATTTTGCTGCCTGCAACACTGATAATTTTAATTGAGCTGCGCAATATTTACAGATATATTTTGGCAGAGCAAAAAATAAAGAGCAAAGAAGTTTATCAAGGCAAAGAAGAGGGGGAACCCTCGCAGGTGAATCTACAAAAATTCTAAAAGAGAGGCGGGGTTGGGATAAAAGATGACTAAACTGGAGCAACGCCCGGCTATACAGCAGCAGTATAGCGCCAAAAGAGAAAAAATTAAATTTTTCTTATGGAAGATGGCAAAAGCTATTGCTGTTATTTTAATACCCATGGCTCTAGTGATACTAAATTCTCGTTTATCAGGCAGTAATGCATTTTTTAGTTCGCAAATAACATCGGAAACATTTGGTTTTACTGCCAAGCTGGATGAAATGGTGGAAATGTTTGGAGAAGCTCAGGGTGCGGCAGATGCACTGTCTGAAGAAATTGAGGAAGCAAAGGAACAATCACAATCAGATGAGGAGCAAAAAGAAGACGAAGAGGAGGTGGAGAGGGAGGAAGAGACTGCCCATCAAGGTAGTGAAGGAGGTGAAGGGGAAACAGACGATACTGCGGGGGCAGAAGGAGGGAGTATCCATCTTAATGAAAACTAAAATAGTATTCAGCCTCATGGTAATTACTTTTGCTGTTGCCTCTCTGGTCAGTGCAACGCTGGCCTGGTTTACAGCCTCCACAGGGCCGATTGAAAATACTTTCACCGCTGGAACCGTGGAGCTAGTTGAAGATGGGGTTAGTATTGATGGCAACTTTGAGAATTGGAATCCCGGTGATTGCATAAAGGTCAAGTGGTGTGTAGAAAACAGCGGCAGTAAGTCCAGCTACGTTAGGATTAAGATCGATGATTGGTGGAAGGGAGGTTCCCCTGGCAGCATTGAAAAATCAGCCTGGGGTGAGGGGAAAAAATTTTTCGACGGCAGTTGGGCGATGTATTTTACTGCTCAAGTTGGTGAAGAAAAAGAAGTAAAGTTATTCGCCGATAAGGATATAGATGCAGGAAGGGTAAAAGTCTGGACCGTAGGAGAAAAATTATATGTCAGATATACTACCAATGAAAATTGGAAAATGAAGGAAACACATTTGGCGGTTGCAGACGATTTAAACTTAATTCCTAAATCGAAGGGCAATTTTCCGCCAGGACAGTTCCATTTTAAGGGAGAACACAAGCCGCACGTTACCACCTATACCTATGAATTGCCACTGTCTGGGACGTATTCCAAGGGGAAGCTGAAAGGCCAAGATTACAGTTGGGGAATTGGAGAGATGCTTTACATTGCCGCTCACGCTGATCTCATCGGCACAGGCGACGGCGTTGATGACGAAAATGGTGGCGATGGTGGTTCGCTGAATACGGGAAACGTGCAGTGGAGCGTCAAGGGATCTGACTGGGAACAGGGCGAGGATGAGTACTGGTATTATAAAAAGCCTGTTCCTTCCGGGGAAAAGGTCTGTATTGCCTTCTGTGTTTGCCTTGACGGTGAAGAAACGGGAAATGAATACCAGGGAGCGAGCTACCGCTTTAAGTTTACTGCAGAAGCGGTTCAGTCCTCAAACAACGCTGCTGATCATCTCTGGCCGGGACACCCGGAGCTTGAACCGTATAAATAAAGATAAAATTAGGGTGGAAGAGCAAATGAGATCGAAAATCTTGGTGAGTATTTTGATCGTTTTTATGTCTGCGGCTACAATT
>JAAZDR010000026.1 GCA_012512705.1 Bacillota bacterium | reverse complement strand
TCCTCTGTCTGGGCAAGAATATAAGTTTGGAAAAGCTGACCGATAATCGTTAGCGGCGGAATTGGTGTTTCAGAATCATAGTAATCAGCACGCTTCTCAGCGTCCTGCTCATTAATACTTTTTTCAACCCCGGTACCACCCGGACTATACTCTGTATGCGGTTCTAGTGCTGATAAGGAAGGCTTCTCATCGACCTGTGCGTAGAAAGGGCGATCGCTGCTTTCATTCTTCTCAAAGGATATTATCCCCTGGCTTGTCTTCTCTGTCTCTTTCTCTTCAAGTGTCGCTCGAGAAGAAACAGGTCTGCTTTTAAAAAAGTTAAATTTCAACCTCTTTTGCAGTGTCTGACGTACAACGTCTTCAATAAAGTTAAAAAGCTCTTTCTCGTTGGAAAAACGAACCCCTGTTTTTGCCGGGTGAACATTAACATCAATTTTTCGCGGATCAGCTTTTAAATGAAGAACACAGCCCGGAAAACGACCTTTGGGTAACAAAGAGCGATATCCTTCTTCCAGCGCTTCCTGCAGGAGCCGGCTTTTAACAAGGCGTCCGTTTACGGAGAAAGTCTGAAAACGGCGATTTGTTTTCGTCCATGAAGTGTTGGAAATAAATCCTTCCAAGCTATAATCATCGTCTGCTCCGGAGAGAGGAAGCATAGCCCGGGCACACTCCCGCCCATAAGCTTGGCTGATAACCATCAGTGTATCTCCATCACCGCGCGTATCAAGCAGTTTACGATTTTCGTTGGCCAAAACAAAAGAAACAGCGGGATTAATCAAGGATGTTTTAGTCACTAAAAAAGAGAGCCGTGCTGCTTCAGCAGCAATAGATTGCAAAAAACGCCGGCGCGCGGGAGTATTGTAAAAAAGCTCACACACCCTAATTTCAGTGCCTACTGTAGCGCCAACTTCTTCTTTAGCAATGGCTCGACCTCCTTCGAGGAGTATGCGGGTTCCGACATCATCGTTCCTGGACCGCGTTATACATTCCAAGCGCGATACAGCAGCAATACTCGGCAAAGCCTCCCCGCGAAAACCCAGCGTTTTAACAGACAATAAATCATCAGCAGTATAGATTTTACTCGTCGCATGCCTCTGAAAGGCAAGCTCCACTTCAGATTTCACTATGCCATAGCCGTTGTCTATAATACGAATCTCTTCCAAACCGCCTTTTTTAAAACTTATACTAATCTGAGAGGATTCAGCATCAAGAGCGTTTTCCACTAGCTCTTTAACCACGGAAGCAGGTGTTTCAACCACCTCTCCGGCAGCGATCTGGTTAGTAGTAAACGGATCAAGAATTCTTATTGGGGACATCTTGCTAACCTACCTTTAGCTATCTAATAATCTTTGCTGCAGCTCGTGCAGTTTATTTAAAGCCTCCAGCGGCGTCATCTGTAATAAGTTCAATGATTTAAGCTGCTCCAGCACTTTTTTTTCTTTGTTTTTTAAATTCTTAGCCTTGTCATTATGCGCAACAGGGAAAAAAGAAATCTGTCCTTCGCGTGTTACAGCCAACTCATTTCCAACGTTATTCTCGAGCATCTTTAGGATCTCATTCGCTCTCTCCGTTACCGCTGGGGGAATACCCGCGAGCCGCGCCACATTTACACCGTAACTGCGGTCCGCTTTCCCCGGTAAAACTCGGCGTAAAAAGAGCACGTTTCCTTCTTTTTCTTTCACCGCTATATAATAATTCTTGACGCCTTGGAGCTTATCCTCTAAAGAGGTTAGCTCATGATAATGAGTTGAAAACAGTGTCCGCGCACCGCACTCTTCATGAATATATTCTAATACAGCCTGCGCAATACTCATGCCATCGTAAGTGCTTGTCCCCCGTCCAATCTCATCTAGGATTACAAGGCTGCTGGAGGTGGCGTTTTTTAAAATCGCTGCTGTCTCTTCCATCTCTACCATAAATGTGCTCTGTCCCGCACTAAGGTCATCACTCGCCCCAACGCGTGCAAATATCCGATCTGTGAGATCAATCTCTGCCTCTTCTGCAGGCACAAAACTGCCGATTTGGCACATCAGCACTGTCAGCGCCACACTACGGCAAAAAGTGCTTTTGCCGGCCATATTAGGCCCTGTAATAATCAAGATCCTGTTTTCATCCCGGTCAAGGTAAGCATCATTGGGGATATAACGCTGCCCCTCGAGGTATAATTCGACTACGGGATGCCTGCCGTTTTTAATAACAGTTCGTTTAGATTTGGAAATTTTTGGACGGCAATAGCGATTACTTACCGCTACTAAACTCAGACTTAAAATACAATCAATGCGCGCAATGACACGTGCTGCCTGCTGGATCAGCCGTGAATAGCCGGCAACCTCTTCCCTTAAAGCCTCAAAGAGTCGATATTCCAGAGCAGCTAGTTTTTCCTCTGCCCTAAGGATCTTCTCTTCTAAATCTTTTAATTCTTCGGTAATATAGCGCTCGGCATTAACAAGGGTCTGCTTACGAATATACTCTGCAGGAACGAGATGTATGTTAGGCTTAGTAACCTCTATATAATAACCAAAAACCTTATTATACCTGATCTTTAAGGATTTAATTTCTGTTTTTTCCTTCTCCTGTTTCTCCAGATCCAGCAGCCACTCTTTCCCTTCCGTAGTTACCCGGCGCAGCTGATCAACTTCTTCGCTGTATCCATTTCTAATCAAACCGCCTTCACGAAGTGCGAGGGGAGGGTCATCTCTTAAGCATTCCTGAATCAGCTGTACTAAAAAGCCCAGTTCCGGAAGTTCTTTCTTAAATTCACAAAAGAGGTCAGCTTTAGTTTTTTCGAGCAAAGCTTTTATCTGTGGGAAAATGGAAAGGTTGTTCTTTAAAGCTATAAGATCACGAGCATTTACAGTACCCAAATTAATTCTACTTGCCAGACGTTCCAAATCTTGGATACCTTTCAAAGTAGAAGCGAGATCTTCCCGCAAAAAATTATTATTTACCAGCTCCTCTACTGCAGCAAGGCGCCTTTCAATCTGTTCTCTTTCGATTAAAGGCTTTTCCAGCCAACTTCGCAGCATTCTTCCCCCCATCGCTGTGCGTGTCTGATCTAACACCGACAACAAAGAGCCTTTTTTCTTTCCTTCACGAATGGTTTGTGTTAGCTCCAGGTTACGGTGTGTTGTTTTATCAAGGATCATATAGTTATCCTGAGTATAAAACTTCAGCTCTTGGAGGTGATTGAAGTTTTTGTTCCCTAAACTTTCCAGATAACTTATCAGTGCCCCTGCTGCCCGTGCTGCCAGGGGATGGTCATATACCGAACCAAGGTTAAAATTTTCTGTGCTGACTGCCTTTAGCTTTACCAGAGCATTCTCGAAAGAAAAATAGTCCTCTGGCTGAGGATAGAGATTTAAAAGCGTAAGCTTAGACGCTAATTCCTCTACTACCTGACGATCCTTTTGGTTATATATACACTCTGAAGGCTGCAGCCGGTAGAGTTCATCGAGCAAGCGCAAAAAAGCACCTTCACCCCTAAACTCCGCGGTACCGAATTCGCCTGTAGAATGATCGAGAGTGGCCAGGGCGTAGTGATCATCATTTTTAAGCAGCGCAGCAAGATAATTATTGCGTCTTTCCTCAAGCATACTGGGATCAATTACTGTTCCTGGTGTTATGATCCGCGTGATCTCCCGTTTTACAATTCCTTTTGCCTGCCTGGGATCCTCGACTTGGTCACAGATCGCTACTTTATAACCTTTTTCTATTAAGCGAGCGATATATGTATCTGCCGCATGATAAGGAACACCGGCCAACGGTACCGGGTTTTCACTCCCGGCATCACGCGTTGTGAGTACGATATCTAGCTCACGAGCAGCAAGAACGGCATCTTCAAAAAACATTTCATAAAAATCTCCGACGCGGAAGAATAAAATTTTGTCTTTGTGCTGTTCTTTTATAGCAAGATACTGTTGAAGCATCGGTGTGATTTTTGCCAAGGAGCACCCTCCCGCTATTTGATTCATATGCCACCAGCTGATCCCTCAATTGCCGTGACAGCCACTACCTCCGGTTTATCTGCCGGAGCATAAGCGATAAAACATCCAATATCAAGTTCCTCTCTATAGTCTGCGCTTTCCCTGTCTTCCCTGCTATAGTAATTCCGGGCAGGGACGCTTCTCTTACCAGTGCACCTGGAACGTTTACAGCTGTAACTAAAGAATCATGAACTATCGCGGCAGTTTCCCTCTTTCAGATCCGCCTGCTGACTGCGAACTGTTCCCAAGATCGACCTTCGGTTATATTGTCTTGAGGTACTTTCCGTTCAGATTCCAAGTCTGTTCCGCTTCGATCTTTACAAGACAGAGCTCCCCTTTAGCAAGAGCAAAACTGTCATCAGCTTTAAAATTTACTATTTTATTTGTCCGCGTCCTTCCTGTATAAGTATCAGGGTCTTCTCCCTTTACTCCTTCCACAAGAACCTCCTGTACGCTGCCAACGAGATTTTCATTTAATTCTCTAGTAATCCTATTCTGAAGGTCAATTAAAACAGCAATACGCCTTTTCTTTTCCTCTTCAGGCACCTGATCCTCCATCTCTGCTGCCGGCGTTCCGGAGCGCTTTGAATATACAAATGTAAATGCGGAGTCAAAGCGTATCCTTTCCACCATATCTATAGTATCAGCAAAATCCTCTTCAGTCTCTCCCGGGAATCCAACAATCAAATCCGTGGTTATCGCGCTGTCGGGAATCTGCTCACGGATTTTACTTACCAGTTCAAGATAGCGCTCCCGGCTGTAACCCCTGTTCATTTTCTCTAATATGCGGTTGCTGCCAGCTTGCAGGGGAAGATGGAAATGCTCGCAAATCTTTTCCCCATCCCTGATAACCTCTATCAGTTCATCAGTAAAATCACGCGGATGTGAAGTCATATAGCGGATCCGTTTAATCCCTTCAACCTTATTTAGCTCGCGCAGAAGCGCGGCAAAGGTGATCTCCATCTCTAAATCCTTGCCGTAGGAATTTACATTTTGTCCGAGAAGGGTCACCTCTTTAAAACCTTCTTTTCCGAGTTGTTTCACTTCACGGAGAATATCCTTGGGGTTCCTGCTCTTTTCCCTTCCCCGTACATAAGGAACAATACAATAAGAACAAAAGTTGTTACAGCCGTATGTAATTGTCACCCAGGCCTTCAAATCATCCTCACGTTTTACCAGTATTCCTTCCCGGCCTTCATCTACTTCGACAATATCGATAACAGTCCCCTTTTTATCCCGCGCCTCTTGCAGCAGCTCTGGCAGCCGGGGAATAGCAAAAGTGCCAAAAATAAGATCAACAAGATGCTGAAAGCGTTTTCCCAAATATTCAGCAACCTCTTTCTGTTGTGCCATACAGCCGCAAACAGCTATGAGCATTTCCGGTTTTTTTTCTTTTAATGGGCGCAGGCGTCCGATCAAAGCGAGCACCTTTAGCTCCGCTTTTCGACGTACCGCGCAAGTATTGACAATCAAAAGATCGGCATCTTCTTTGTCTTCTGCACGAATATAACCTTCACTCTCAAGAATCCCAGCAATCGCCTCTGAATCGTGCTCGTTCATCTGACAGCCAAAGGTGATGATAAAATACCTTTTTTGAGCATCTTTTTTAGCCATAGGAACACCTTTCTTTACCTACAAATTATCTAAGAGGATCCAGTATTTATTATACTTTATTTTGTTAGAATACGGCAATTTCCTGCGTGCTTAATTCTTTTAATTATTTTCTCCAACAGCAGTGCATAAAAATGTAGGAGTAATAAATGAG
>JAAZDR010000025.1 GCA_012512705.1 Bacillota bacterium | reverse complement strand
TTACACGATGGAGCGCTTATTATAACCGAAAACCAGATTGCTGCGGCTGGTTGTTTTTTACCCTTGACGGAAAATCCCTACATCAGCAAAGAGCTCGGAACACGTCATCGGGCAGCAATCGGCATCTCAGAACAGACTGATGCGATAGCGATAATTGTTTCTGAAGAGACGGGGGTTATATCTCTAGCAAATGGCGGCAAGATTACCCGCTTCCTAGACGAGAAGACTTTGCGTCAGCTATTAGTAAGCCTTTGTGCCCCCAAGCCCGAAGGCCTGCACGCTTGGGCGAGGAGGTTCGGTAATAAATGATGGAGAAATTTTTCAGGAGTAACAACTTTATAAAAATCATTGCCTTCCTCCTGGCCGTAAGTTTGTGGCTATTTGTTTCCGGTGAAAATGCTGTATCTCCGGCTGTGGAGAGGCATACTTTTACCAATATTCCCTTGAATGTACGTAACTTAGGCGATAATCTAGTAGTAGTGGATATGCCTGATAGTATTACCTTGACTCTGCAGGGGGCATCAGATGCTATTGCTGGCCTAACGCCGGCTGATCTTGAGGTATATGTCGATCTACGAGGGAAGGATGAAGGCAGGCATAGGATAAAAGTAAACGGTGAGCCTCCTCCCGGAGTGACAATCGTAAATTTCAGCCCCAGCCGTGTTGAAGTCGAAATTGAAGAGCTGATTGCCCAGCAGATGGCCGTGCAACCTAGAATAATCGGCTCTCCTGCTGACGGGTTGACTGTTGGTGAGCCACTTTTTACGCCGGAACAGGTTTTTGTTAAAGGTGCGGCCAGTGTGATGGAGCAGGTGGAAAAAATTGTATTTACTGTTAATGTTCAAGGCTATGCTCGGGATATAGAGACACGTCTGCCTCTGGCGGCGCTTGATGCCTCCGGTAGAACTTTGGATGGTTTATCTATTTCACCAAGTTTTGCTGAGGTTAAAATACCTATTGGTTATCCATCTAAAGAAGTGCAAGTTGAGCCTGTTTTTGTTGGTGAACCGGCAGAAGGATATTTGCTTCAAGATTTTGAAGTGCGACCTTCGCATATCACTATCTCCGGTACAGAATCGATACTTGCAGGTATAGATGTCCTTTTTACTGAGGAGATTGATATTGAAGATTTTACCGATGGCTTTACTGTGGATGTGCCGATCGTTCTTCCGCCGAGGGTGGAACTCGATGGTGAGCCATATGTTTCTGTAAAGGTGGCAATCGTTCCTGAATAGGATTCCATATTTTACCTCCATTGACAAGTATTTGAATGGGACTTTTGTTGACATAATGTATAGTTATATTGTAAGCTAAAATTAATCATCCCGGAAGGAGGGCTCTTTTTGCGGAAACTTTTTGGCACTGATGGGATCAGGTGTGTGGCGAACCGCGATCTGACCCCGGAGTTAGCCTTAAAAATAGGCAGGATTGCTGCAACTTACTTAACTAGGGAGCACCCCTCTCCTTTTTTTTTGATCGCCAGGGATACGCGTATTTCTGGTCATATGCTTGAAGGTGCTCTTGCGGCGGGTATTGCTGCTGCTGGTGTTGATGTGCGACTTGTTGGTGTTATATCTACTCCGGGTGCAGCATATCTAACCCGTTTCCTAGGTGCCAGCGGCGGAGTAATGATTTCTGCCTCTCATAATTCTGTTGAATATAACGGCTTAAAATTTTTTAATGCCCAGGGTTACAAGCTCTCTGATGAGGAAGAACAAGAGCTGGAAAAAAGATATTTTTCCCAAGCCACTGAGATGCAGAAATCTCCTGTAGGGGGGCAGATTGGTCGTATATATATAGAAGAAAGCCTGGTGCATGAATACTTAAATTTTTTAAAAGAAATTTCTGAGGTTAGTCTTGAAGGATATCGCTTAGTATTGGACTGTGCTAACGGGGCGGTCTACCAGCTGGCTCCGGCATTGTTTAAATCGCTTGGAGCAGAGGTGCACGTGATTAACGATGCTCCCAACGGCACCAATATTAACGTTAACTGTGGTTCCACTAATCCTTCTAAACTGCAGAATTTGGTGCGAGAAAAAGGGTTTGACCTGGGTTTAGCATTTGATGGTGATGCCGATCGCCTGATTGCTGTAGATGAAAAAGGCCGGATTGCCAACGGCGATGTAATTATGGCGGCCTGTGCCTCACACTTGAAAAAGGAAGGGAAACTGGCGCACAATACACTTGTGGC
>JAAZDR010000024.1 GCA_012512705.1 Bacillota bacterium | reverse complement strand
GTGTGATTTCGTCCTTCCGGAGGAGGGGCTGGAAAAATCGCTGGCCGAGATCAAGGGATACCCGCCTGTGAAGTAGATGATTCACTTGAAAAAAGAGCTGCGTAAAAGAATAATTGCCCGTCGAAATCGCTTGACTGAAGATGAAATCGCCCAAAAAAGCAGATGCATTGCCGAGCGTCTCTATGCGATTCATGCTTATCGTCAAGCGAGAACGGTGATGTTTTTTCTTTCTTTTGGCACAGAAGTAGATACAGGGCCGATGGTGGAGGAGAGCTTGGCGAGAGGGAAAAGGGTCGTTGTGCCCAAAGTTGTGCCTGCGAAACGGGAGCTGATCCTCTCGCGGCTGCTCCACTATCCGGATGATCTTGCGCCGGGCCTTTGGGGGATACCCGAACCGCGCCCGCAGGCACTGCGCCCGCTGCCTGTAGATGAGCTTGAGCTGGTAATTGTACCCGGGGTGGCTTTTGACTGGCAGGGTGGTCGTCTTGGCTATGGTGGGGGGTATTACGACCGTTTTCTTGCCCGCCTGCAGTCGCATATACCGCTGATCGCCTTTGCTTTTGAGGTTCAGCTCGTGGATAGCGTTCCTGTAGAGCCCTGGGATCGCCGCGTGGATCAGCTGATTACGGAAAAGGAAATTTATGATTTTCAGGCCCAAAAATAATTAGACAAATCGAACAAAATATGGTATTATTTTAACGTAGACAACTGCATATTTGCCGACCAGGTGTTTGAGACTTAAAAGGGAAGCCGGTGAAAATCCGGCGCGGTCCCGCCACTGTGAGTGCGAGCGTTCTCTAAGATACCACTGGCTAAAGAGGCTGGGAAGGTGGAGAATAGCGATGACCACGAGCCAGGAGACCTGCCTGGGAGGATTGCATCCCTTCGGATGAAAGGGTAAGGCAGTGGGTTTTGCCACGTGTTTTTACCGTGGTATTTTTATTTAAAAGCTCATAAGCTCTGGCTTTCATTTTCGAAGGCTGGAGCTTATTTTTTAAAAGGGAGAGGTGTTTAATGAAAAGGCTTGGCGTCTTTTTACTCATTGTTTTAGCTCACTTGCTTGCGGTTAGCGGCTGCGGGACGGATACAGCTGATGAAAATGCAGTTGACGAAGGCAGTACTGAGCAAGGAGAAGACGGGCCTGCGGCAATCGTGGTCGATCAGATGGGGCGGGAGGTGGTTTTTACAGAAACGGCGAAAAGGATAGTCTCTATTTCTCCGGCCAGTACAGAGATTGTCTTTGCTTTGGGGCTGGGAGAAAATCTGATTGCTGTAACAGATTATTGTAATTATCCTGAGGAGGCCTTAGCTGCTAAAGATAAGATTGGTGATTATTCGAATCCCAACCTGGAGAAAATCATGGCTATGGAACCGGATCTCGTGCTTGCCGATAGCTGGCATAAGGAAGTAGTTTTACGTTTAGAAGATTTAGAGGTTTCTGTTCTTGTTCTTGCGCCTGAGTCGATAGAAGAGATCTATGAGGCCTTGGAGATGATCGCTGCTGCTGCCGGAGCGGTTGAACGCTGTGAAGAACTAAAAGCAGAGATGACAGAGAGGCTTTCTGCGATCGCGGAAAAGCTGTCATCTTTGGATGAAGAAGACAAAGTGCGCGTCTACTATGAAGTCTATTCTGATCCGCTGATGAGCATCGGCAACCAGTCGCTGATTCATGAAATAATCACCCTTGCCAGAGGAAAGAACATCTTCGCTGATATTGATGATAACTATCCGGTTGTCAGTGCGGAGGTAGTTGCTGAGAGAGAGCCGCAGATCATCCTTTATCCTGCATACCACGGCTCGGAAGAGATTGTCCTGGGATCCTTGCAGGAGCGTCCGGGCTGGGGAGGTTTGCCGGCAATAAAAGAGGGGCGTATTCATGGTGTTGATGAAGATAAGTTTTCCCGGCATGGACCGCGGGTGGTTGAAGCGGTGGAAGAGGCTGCACAGCTTTTCTACCCGGAGCTATTTTAAAAAAGAGGTAAAATGCAAGTTGTACTTTAAACAGAATATAGATTTGTTAAGGTCAAGTTAGAGTAGATAGGGGTGTTTTCGTGGCGGAATTGCATTCAGCCCTTGAGCAAGATAATCTTAAAAAAAAGCTGTTGTTAATTAGTTTGTTGCTCTTGCTGTTTGTCTCGGTAGGGGCTGCAGTGGTTGTTGGGGCGGTAAAGATAAGCCTGCTGGAGTTCAGGGCAATCCTTTTCCCCTTTTCCTCTTCTATAGAGG
>JAAZDR010000312.1 GCA_012512705.1 Bacillota bacterium | reverse complement strand
GTTGGGTGACCTCTCCAACGGTTGCGACCCTTTTATTGACGGTAGGGATCGCCGGTTTTGTTATCGAGCTTTTCACTGCTGGTTTTGGGGTAGCGGGAATTTTAAGCCTGCTTGCTTTCACCCTCTTTTTCAGTGGGCATATTTTAGTGGGTACGGCTGGCTACGAAACAGTATTGCTTTTTGTTCTAGGGATTATATTAATGATTGTAGAGGCTTTTGTCCCCGGTTTTGGGGTTTTTGGCATCGGAGGATTGCTGGCGTTGATCCTCAGTATTGTTACCGCTGCCTCTTCCACAGCTGCCGGGTTAAAGATGCTGGGCATCTCTTTTTTACTTGCGATTGTTGCCATAGCAATTGCGTTCCGTTATCTGGATAAAAGAGGCTGGTTGCGGCGCTTAATTTTATCAGAAGCGGCGAAAAAAGAGGACGGTTATGTTTCCGCTAAAGATTTTAGCGCTTTGGTCGGGAAGGTAGGAGAAACCCTTACTCCCTTGCGACCGTCTGGTACGATTGAGATTGAAGGAGAGCGTTTTGACGTTGTCAGTGAAGGAATGTTTATCCCTTCAGGCATTAAAGTGAGGGTTGTATACGTTGAAGGTGTTCGGATAGTTGTGCGTCCAATTTAAATATTTAGGGTATATATTTTAAATAAGGAGGGCCTACTATGCCTACTGAATTATTACCGATGCTTGTTTTGCTTGTTTTTGTCATTGTTTTTTTAACCGTTGTTCTTAGCGTTATCCCTATCGGTTTGTGGATTTCAGCGCTCGCCGCCGGAGTGCGTATTAGTATTGTAACTCTAGTTGGGATGCGCCTGCGCCGTGTAGTTCCGGTAAAGATTGTTGCGCCGTTAATCAAGGCGACGAAAGCGGGCTTGGAAGCAAATGTAAACAAGTTAGAAGGGCACTACCTTGCCGGTGGCAATGTGGATCGGGTGGTTAACGCTCTTATTGCAGCTCAGAGGGCGGATATTCCTCTTGTTTTTGAACGGGCAGCAGCGATTGATCTTGCCGGACGCGATGTTTTACAGGCGGTGCAGATGAGTGTTAATCCTAAGGTTATAGAGACTCCTGTTGTTGCTGCGGTAGCAAAGGATGGTATTGAGGTAAAAGCGAAAGCGCGTGTTACTGTTCGCGCAAATATTGACCGCCTTGTAGGTGGTGCCGGTGAAGAGACAGTAATCGCACGTGTTGGTGAAGGGATTGTCACAACAATCGGTTCTGCAGAGGACCATAAGTCTGTTTTGGAAAACCCCGATAATATTTCGCACAATGTTTTGAACAAGGGACTTGATGCTGGGACTGCGTTTGAAATTCTCTCTATCGATATTGCTGATGTCGATGTCGGTAAAAACATTGGCGCTCAGCTACAAACAGACCAGGCTGAAGCTGATAAGCGTATTGCTCAAGCTAGGGCAGAGGAACGGCGGGCAATGGCAGTGGCTAAAGAACAGGAAATGAAAGCTTATGTCCAGGAGATGCGCGCTAAAGTTGTTGAAGCGGAGGCTGAAGTGCCTAAGGCCATGGCCCAGGCTCTCCGCGAGGGGAAGTTGGGTGTAATGGATTATTATAATTTAAATAATCTTTTAGCAGATACGAAGATGCGTAATTCTATCAGTAAAATGGGTGAGCTTGGGCAGCAGAACGATGATGATAGTAATGATAAGGAACTCCGCTAAAAGCGGATAGGATAGGCCAGTCATGTTAGGAGAGATTAAATGGAGACATTATTAGTTTCTCTGCTTTTTATCATTATTTCTATCTTTAAGCAGATGGGAGAACTGGCTAAGAAGCAGCGTCGCTCCCAG
>JAAZDR010000311.1 GCA_012512705.1 Bacillota bacterium | reverse complement strand
GTTCTGTGGCAGCGACATCCAGAGCAAGAAAAATATCGCTGCCTGGTTCGTAGCCTGCCCCTGAAATAGCATCGACAAGAACCTCTAGGGCCGTTTCATTTGAAGAAAGGCTGGGCGCAAAACCACCTTCATCACCGACAGCAGTATTAAGCCCTTGTTTTTTCAATATCTTTTTGAGAGCATGGAACACCTCTGTCCCCATACGTAAAGCTGTGTGAAAATCGGGAGCGCCTACGGGCATGATCATAAATTCCTGTATATCCACATTGTTGTCGGCGTGTTTGCCCCCGTTAAGCACGTTAAACATTGGGACAGGAAGGATGCGGGCTCCAACTCCGCCAAGATAACGATAAAGGGGCAGGTTAACAACAGAAGCAGCTGCCCTCGCCACGGCAAGCGAGACCCCTAACGTGGCATTAGCGCCTAACTTTCCCTTATTATCTGTACCATCAAGTTCGATTAGCGCTTGATCGATCGCTACTTGATCTAAAGCATCCCTGCCAATAAGTGCCGGGGCAATCTTTTCATTAACATTTTCCACGGCCTTGAGAACCCCTTTGCCGAGGTAACGCTGTTTATCATTATCCCTAAGCTCAACAGCCTCAAAAGCCCCTGTAGACGCTCCGGAGGGAACAGAGGCCCTACCCCAGCTGCCGCTTTCCAAAAAGACGTCAACCTCCACGGTTGGGTTACCCCGTGAGTCTAATATTTCACGTCCGTAGATTCCCTTAATTATTGACATTTGTTTTCCTCCTCATCCGTATTATCTCCTCGGTAGTAATGACAAATACCTAACCCCCAGAAATGAGGCTTTTACCGCCCATTTCTTCTGGTTGGGGAAGATCAAAAAGTTCTAAAACAGTTGGCGCAATATCGGCAAGTATTCCCCCGGAACGGAGAGTAAATGTTTTTTGGCTGACGATAATAAATGGAACGGAGTTTGCTGTATGGGCTGTATGACTGCCCTTTCCATCAGGATCAAGCATCATCTCAGCATTGCCGTGATCAGCAGTAACTAGCGCTATCCCTCCTACATCTTCCACAGCGGCGATCACTTTTCCAAGGCAGTTATCAACCGCTTCCACAGCTTTAATGGCTGCAACGAGGTCGCCGGTATGCCCTACCATATCCGCATTAGCGTAGTTAGCAAGGATGAAATCGTATTTCCTCTCATAAATTGCTTTCACTAATACCGACGTCAGCTCCGGCGCGCTCATCTCCGGCTGTAAATCGTAAGTCGGCACCTGAGGTGAAGGAATCATACACCGCTCTTCTCCGTCAAAAGGTTTCTCTCTACCCCCATTAAAGAAAAAGGTAACATGTGCATATTTTTCTGTTTCCGCAATACGCAGCTGTTTTAAACCTGCGCGGGAAAGCACCTCCCCCAGAGTGTTAACCAGGTACTCCGGCGGGAAAGCTACAGGAGCCTTGATCCCCCGGTCATATTCTGTAAAACAAAGGTAATATGGAAAAGGCGGCCGTTCACCACGATCAAAGCCATTGAAATCATGCACCGTAAAAGTACGCGTTATCTGGCGTGCCCGGTCTGGACGAAAATTAAAAAAAATCAAACTGTGATCTTCTTTTATTGTAACCAGCGGATTATCATGCATATCAACAATTATTGTTGGCTCGACGAATTCGTCGCTTTCCCCTCTCCTGTATGCCTGCTGAACAGCTTCCAAGGCATTGGCTGCTTTTTGTCCTTCACCATAAACATAAGCGCGGTAAGCTTTCTCGGTACGCTCCCAGCGCTGATCCCGATCCATGGCCCAATATCGCCCGCTTACGGTAGCAATCTGCCCCACTCCAAGCTCAAAGCACTTCTCCTCCAGCTGCTTAAGATAGATTTCTGCACTGGCAGGAGGTACGTCACGTCCGTCAAGGATGGCATGGATATAGGCATTTTTTACGTTATCCTTACGGGCAAGCTCCAACAGGGCATAGAGATGCCGCAGATGGCTGTGAACCCCACCATCAGAAACAAGACCCATCAGATGCAGGGCACTTTTTTTAGCGTTTACATACTGGATCGCTTTCAGTAACTCCCTATTACGGAAAAATACACCCTCGCTAATGGCCTTATCTATCCGCGTAATATCCTGGTAAACTATTCGCCCTGCGCCAATATTAAGGTGGCCTACCTCAGAATTGCCCATTTGGCCTTCGGGAAGCCCCACTTCCTCTCCGAACGCTTTGAGCTTCGTGTAAGCGTAGCGCTGCGTCAACCCTTGAAAGTGGGGAGTGGAGGCCGATTGAATAGCGTTTCCGAGGCTACTTTTACTTTCCCCCCCCCCATCAAGGATAATTAGAATTATAGGTGTTCCTAAGCTCAAGAATTCGCCTCCTTTGCTGCCACTCCTTCTCTAATCAGGGGCAGGAAGGAGCTTACCTCCAAGCTAGCCCCTCCAACCAGCGCACCGTCAATATCCGCATAACGCATAAATTCGCCGATATTATCCGCCTTTACACTACCCCCATACTGTACCCGCATCCGTGAGGCATCTTCTTCACTATAGAGTGTGCCGATAATTTCGCGTATAAGATGTGCTACACGATTAGCATCTTCACCGCTAGCCGGGTTGCCACTGCCGATTGCCCAAACAGGTTCGTAGGCAACTATCAAATTACGGATTGCTTCCTGGGGAACATCCCTAAGGGCTTCACGGAGCTGACGCTCAATCACATCCGCAGTACGGCGCCCACGTCTTTCTGCTTCCGTTTCTCCAATGCATAATATAGGGGTTAATCCATATTCAAAGGCAGCGAGCACTTTATAATTAATCATCTGATTATCTTCCTTAAAATAAAGGCGACGTTCCGAATGACCGACAATAACATAGCGTATACCTAGCTCACGCAGCATTAGTGGCGAAATCTCACCCGTGTAAGCCCCTTCTTTTGCCCAGTGCATATTTTGGGCTCCTAAACTGACTTGGAGATTCTCCAAACTTGCACTCAATACTGGCAGCGTTATGTATGGAGCGCAGATGACCAGCTGCGCTGAAGGCAATTTGTCCTCTTCTTTTTTTAGGCGGTCAATAAAATCTTCTGCTTCCATAATTGTCTTATGCATCTTCCAATTTGCAGCAATTATTACTGAGCGCATTTATCGCTCCTCCTTTTTCTCCTTACTTCTCCGCAAGGCAGCGATACCGGGAAGCTCTTTACCCTCCCAAAATTCGAGGGTAGCACCTCCACCAGTAGAGATATGATCAATTGCAGAGGCTAGTCCAAACTGCTCCACGGCAGCGACAATGTCGCCGCCACCGATTACTGTATATCCTTGCGCTTGGGCTACAGCACGAGCTACAGCTTCCGTTCCCCGATGGAAAGGCGGCAGCTCAAAAACGCCTAGCGGCCCATTCCAGAGGATCACCTTTGCTTCCCGAAGCAGGCGCGTGAATTTTTCTATAGTTTGGGGTCCGATGTCAACGGCTTTCCAACCAGGCTCTACTGCCTCTATAGCATTTATTTTTGAAAAGGCTCCTTCCTTTAATTCTTTTACTACAACGAGGTCCTGGGGCAGTATGAGGTCTTTCCCTTTTCTTTGCGCCTGTTCCAAAAGCGTGCGCGCTTCCTTTAGCTTATCTTCCTCCACTAAAGAATCGCCAAGCTCAAAGCCTTTTGCTTTTAAAAAAGTATTCGCCATTGCTCCACCGATAAGTATGTAATCAGCAAGGCCGATGAAGCGCTTGATTACGCCAATTTTATCAGAAACCTTTGCTCCCCCGAGAATTGTAAGAAGCGGTCTTTGTGGCAGTTCCAGGCAGCCTGCTAATATATTTATCTCTTTTTCCATGAGCAGCCCGCAGGCTGCGGGAAGAAATTCAGCCACCCCAACTGTGGAGGCATGTGCACGATGCGCAGTGCCGAAAGCATCGTTGATATATAGATCTGCAAGTGATGCCAATTCCCTGGCGAACCGAGGATCATTTTTTTCCTCTCCCGGCTCAAAACGTACATTTTCCAGAAGCAGCAACTCACCGGGAGAGAGCTGTTCCACAGCTTTATGCACTTCCTCACCCACAACCTGCGTTGTTTTATGCACCTTTTTCTTTAAAAAATAGGAGAGTCTCTGTGCCCCGCTGTCAAGACGCAGTTCTTCTTTAACTTTACCTTTGGGCCTCCCGAGATGAGAAACAAGAATTACTTTTGCCCCGCGTTCCAACAGGTATCGTATAGTAGGTAAAGAAGCCTTAATACGCGTGCCATCACGTACTTCTCCTTGCTCATCGAGGGGCACATTTAAATCGACGCGAACGAGCACCCGTTTGCCCTGCACTGAAAAATCACGAATAGATGCCAGCTCCATAGATATTCACCCGCTCTCTACCTTTTCGCTCACAAAGACTATTTTAAGGCTATCCTTTCCTGCGCGCCGATATACGCGGCCAGATCTAACAGGCGGCAACAATACCCCCACTCATTATCATACCAGGCAATAATTTTGGCGAGATTGCCGCCGATAACCATCGTTGATAGGGCATCGACCGTGGACGAAAAAGAGCTTCCGCGATAGTCAGCTGAAACAAGGGGTTCATTACTAACGTCAATTATACCATGCATCTGGCCCATAGCCGCCGCAGCAAAAACATCATTTATCCCTTGAGCGGTCACATCTCGCCGCAAACGAACAACCAAATCAATCATGGAGACAGCAGCGGAGGGAACCCTTACCGCCATCCCGTCTAGTTTTCCGGATAACTCCGGAATAACTTTCGTTACCGCCTGGGCTGCTCCTGTAGTTGTAGGAATCATAGAAACTGCAGCAGCCCTCGCCCTTCTATAGTCAGAATGACCCAAATCAAGAAGATGCTGGTCGTTTGTGTAGGCATGAACGGTGGTCATGAATAACTGCTCGACACAAAAATGCTCATGAATTACCTTCACCAGGGGAGCAAGGGCATTGGTCGTACAAGAAGCATTGGAGA
Organism: Bacillota bacterium; assembly: GCA_012512705.1. Classification (GTDB taxonomy): domain Bacteria; phylum Bacillota; class Dethiobacteria; order DTU022; family JAAZDR01; genus JAAZDR01. The sequence goes on along the minus strand of JAAZDR010000311.1, from coordinate 2,541 downwards.
GAACAATATGTTCCTGGGGATTATAATCCCTTTCATTTACCCCCATAACCACTGTTAGGTCACAATCAGGGGAGGGAGCGCTAATTACAACACGGCGCGCGCCACCATTCAAATGCGCTGCTGCCTCCGCCCGTCTCCGAAACCGCCCGGTAGCCTCGATTACAATATCTACATCACAGTCCCCCCAATTAAGGTTAGCCGGGTTTCGATCGGCCAGTATAGTGATCTTTTTCCCATCAATAATCAACGCCTTGTCTTCAACTTCAATGTTTGCGTTCAGCCGACCATATATGGAATCATACTTCAATAAATGCGCAATCAGTTCCGGCTCACGGGTGGTATTGATTGCCACGACCTCTACGTTCGGGTTATCGAGGGCAGCACGTATGCACCCCTTACCGATACGCCCTACACCATTGATACCTACTTTTACCGACATAAGCATTTATCCTCCTTATTATATATCACTTAAAACAACCTTTATCCATATTTATGTATCTTTTTCCTGAAGAAACTCAAGAAAATAGATTTATAATCTCCCGTGCCGCACCCTCATCAGTTACGAGGATATCGCGTGAACGATTACCCACAACTGCCATTATTGCCCTAGCCTTCCGCGGGCCACCAGCAACAGCGATTACCGTCTGTACATGGCGGGTAAGATCCTCCAAATAGTGGCCAAGGCTGGGTACCTGGTCTACGATCTCTCCTTTGCTGTTAAAAAACAGGCCGAAAAGTTCGCCGACCGCCCTCTGCTCCTGCAGTCTTTCGAGCTCTTTCTTCCCTGCACCGCGGCGGCGGGCCATCTCTTCTGCGACACCAATCCCGTGGACGAGGATTGCCGAAGACTTTATTAGCTGCATAATCTCCTGTAATTTAGGCTCCTGGATCAATACCTGCAGGCTCTTTTCTGCCAAAGAATCGGGAAAATGGAGCAGTCGGTATTGACCTTTCAGTTTCTCCGCTACTCGGGCAGCAATTATATTTGCCTGAAAATCCATCTCTTCTCCCAACCCCCCACGTGCAGGGACAACGGTAATATTTTTGTATGCACTCGTAGGTGTCAGCATCTCCGCCACTGCTGCACAGGTCGCGCCACCGGAAACAGCAATGATCGTCCCGGAAACTAATTTTTCTTTTAAAACACGCGCCGCTGCCCTGCCGATCTCCATGCGCACTAACTCATCGTCCTCCAAGTTTCCAGGGACGACGATCGCTTTCTTGACCCTTAATTGCTGTTCTAGTTTTAGCTCTAAATCCGTAAGACCAAAGTACCGCCTTATAAAGGAGGGGAGATGGTTAACCGCATCCTCTCCTTTTGGCGTCAAAGTTACACCAGCTGATTGGATATTAATCAAACCCTGTTCTTTTAAAATCGTCAGCTCGCGCCGCAGAATGCGTTCCCCTGTATCAAGATGTCTGGCCAGACCCCGGCGTCCGATCGGCTGCGCATAAAAAACCTTACGCAAAATTCGATAGCGCCTGGCTAAGAGTTCAGCCAACTCCGGAGTAAGCAGTTCTATGTAGTGAAGCTCTTGGTCAATCATTTGCTTACCTCCTTGTGTTTTATCGACTTGACAAGAAAAGACCAGAGGTCTATAATCCTTTCTAGTCCATCCTTATTATAATACAAAAATAGGGTCACCAAAAGTCCCATAGGGACGCTTAGTGACCCTGTAATCCTAAAAAATATATTCTTAATGCCTAGAACCCCTTTGTTTTTTAAAATTTCAGCTATAAACGACGCCGTTTATGCGAGCCAGGAATATTCATTTCTTCTCTGTATTTAGCAACTGTACGGCGCGATAAGACAACTTCGTGCTCCCGTAACGCCTCCACGAGTTTCTGGTCGCTGTAAGGCCTCTGTGGATTTTCTTTCTCAATCAACTCTTTAATCATTTTTTTGATCACGCGCGTTGAGCATCTCCCACCCTGTCCATCGGAGACACCACTGGAGAAAAAAAATTTAAAGGGGAAAAGCCCCCGCGGGGTCTGAACATACTTATTCGCTGTAGCACGGCTCACCGTAGATTCATGCATCCCGATCGCCTCAGCAACATCCTTCAGGGTCATCGGCTGTAAATGTTTAATACCCTCCTCCAGGAAGTTCCGCTGCATCTTCACGATTTGCTCTGCTACACGGTAAAGAGTTAATCTGCGCTGTTCAATACTGCGAATTAGCCATAGTGCCCGATCAAGACGATCTTTAAGAAATGCCGAAGCCTGCATACCGCCTGACTTTAGCAGGGACTGATAGTACGAGTTTACCTTAAGATAAGGAGATAAATTATCATTGACAAGAACTACATAATCGGACCCAACCTTCTGCACGATAATGTCAGGAGTAATATAGCGGGTATCATTATTATCCCCCAAAAAGCTGCCGGGCTTGGGTTCAAGCGTGCGGATAAAATCAACTGCTTCCTGGACAGCCACCGGCTCACAGCCGAGTTTGCGGGCAATTTTATGATAATGCCCTTCTGCAACATCCGGTAAAAAATGTTTAATAATCTCTTCTGCAAACGGCGGCCGATCTTCGCT
>JAAZDR010000310.1 GCA_012512705.1 Bacillota bacterium | reverse complement strand
GCGAGTGGCCCTCTCTAATCAAGTTCTTGCCGAACATATTGATTTTAAAGGATAAACCACTCGCCTTCTTTATTTTAGGTCAAGGCTCGTGAATAAGACGGGAGCAAGGAAGTGAGTTTGAGCCAAAGGCAAAAAACGTTAAGACGGGCAGCGCTGACTTATGCTTTATTGTTAAAGAACCTATCGAGTCTTTAATTAAAGATTTAACACTAATGAATGTTGAAGTAATTGAGGGCCCTGTTAACCGCACGGGCGCCACAGGTAAAATTATATCTGCGTACTTCAGAGATCCGGATGGAAATCTTATAGAGATCTCAAACTACGTAAGCATGTAACAGACTTGATGCCCATCGTGTGGCGCGGGCACGAAAGTAGATTGGGTCGTTTTTTCAGAAATAACGAACAAACTCTGGCCTAATCTAGATGGATATTTAAATGGGAAATTAGTGGCCCTATCTAATTTGAGTTGGAGACTACCTTATGAAAGCAGCTATATTAGACCAGTTAGGCAACATCCCTGTGTATGGCGACATAGCTCAACCCATTCCAGCAAATGAAGATCAGCTGGTAATCAAGATGGAAGCTGCCACTATCAAACAATTGGATAAATTGAAGGTCAGTGGCAAGCACTACACAAGCTTTCCCAGCTTCCCCACCACCGTAGGTGTTGATGGCGTGGGGCGTTTGGATAACGGTCAGCGTGTGTATGCTATGGGTCTTACAGGCATGATTGCTGAGTATGCTCTCGTTGATAAAGCGAGCTGTGTCCCAGTACCTGAAAAATTACCCTCAGCACTGGCCGCTGTACTTCCAAACGCATTATTAGGCTCTGACGCTGCGTTAGTGTGCCGCGCCAAAATTCAGAAAGGCGATGTGGTACTTATTAACGGTGCAACAGGCGTGTCTGGTCGTATGGCCGTGCAAGCAGCAAAATACCGTGGAGCAAGCCGCATTATAGTGACTGGCCGTAATGCTCAATCATTAGCTTATTTAAAGCAGCTAGGCGCTGATGTGTGCATTTCATTGCTCGATGACGACACAGCGATTATGCAGCAGCTAATGCAAGTTCAGCAGCAAACCCCGATTGATCATGTATTGGATTATTTGTGGGGCAAGCCTACCGAGCTTCTTTTGAGTGTATTGGCTAAACAGTGCGAAAAACCTATCAATATTATTACGATTGGGCAAATGGCCTCGGCTGAAATAAACCTACCATCAAGCATTTTACGCAGTAAGCCTATCAGCCTGATAGGTTCAGGGTTTGGCAGTATTAGTGCGCAATTAATGCATGATTACCATCAAAACGAACTTCCTAAACTCTTTGCTTTAGCAGCTGAAGGAGGCTTACTGGCAGATTATGAAGTCCACCCTTTAGAGCAGGTCGAGCAGGCCTGGCAAGCCAAAACCGCACCAGGGTCGCGTATCGTTATTAGTATTTAAATGACGCTTGTTCGCAACATCCGAGTTAGGCCACCGCAGTCGCATTGTTTTAAAGGGAGTGATTGGTCGCCGTTTATTGCGATCATATTTTGGGGAGATAATTATTTTTCGGCTGTTGTAAGTTATTGAAAATAATAGAAAATTGCAAAGCTCGCCAAAGATCTAGAACTGGCAATTCCTGACCTATCAACTCAGTAAAAAATTGTACCTTTAAATGCGCTGTGGGAAAAGGAAGGACAGCTGACACACGCCTTACTGAATAGCCGTGAAGCGATGCAGCAAGGCATGTTTCAGCACCTACTTATGGAGCAAAGCTCATGAACAACAAAGTTAACCAAGACAGCATCAACAAAGCCCTATGGGCTGTTTGTGACACCTTCCGCGGCACCATCAGCGCCGACACCTATAAAGACTATATTTTGACCATGCTGTTTCTGAAGTACATTTCAGATGTGTGGCAAGACCACTACGAAGGCTACCAAGCCGAGTATGGCGACTGATCGATGAGATGATGAAAAACGAGCGCTTTGTCCTGCCCAAAGCAGCCAGTTTCTACGCTTTGTATGAGCGTCGTCACGAGCCAGGTAACGGTGAGCGCATCGTCCAAGCCTTGCATGCCATTGAAGAGGCCAACGGCACTAAGCTCAAAGATGCTGGTAAAAGCGTGTTCCAAGACATCAGCTTTAATACCGATCGATTAGGGGAAGAAAAGCAAAAGAACGACATCCTTCGCCATGTATTGGAGGATTTTGCTAAGCCAGTGTTAAACCTAAAACCCAGCCGTGTCGGTTCATTAGACGTCATTGGCAACGCCTACGAATATTTGATTAAAAATTTTGCGGCCAGCGGTGGCCAGAAAGCCGGTGAATTTTATACCCCGTCGGAAGTGTCCGAACTTATGGCGACCCTGCCTGTGGTTCTGCCTCGTTGTTAATGAAGTGTGCGCGTAAAGTGGTTGAAAACCACGACAGCAAAAACTACGCCCTGTATGGTCAAGAAGCCATTGGCTCTACGTGGTCACTGGCAAAAATGAACATGTTCCTGCATGGCGAAGACAACCACAAAATCGAATGGGGTGACACCATTCGCAATCCCAAACTATTGGACCAAAACGGCGACTTAATGCTGTTTGACATAGTGACCGCCAACAACCAAAGGCGACTTTGCCTTTATCCTGCACATGATCGAAACCCTAAAGCCTGCCTCGTCTTCCAAGCAGGGCGGCCGTATGGGTGTCGTGGTGCCGCATGGTGTGTTATTCCGTGGCGGCGCAGAAGGGCGCATTCGTAAGCAGCTGATTGATGAGAACTTACTGGATACAGTTATTGGTCTGCCGGAAAAACTGTTTTACGGCACCGGCATTCCAGCCGCCATCCTGATGTTCAAAAAAGAAAAAATCGATAGCAATGTGC
>JAAZDR010000309.1 GCA_012512705.1 Bacillota bacterium | reverse complement strand
TGATTACCCCTCCCCAGGATGATAAAATTGCATTTTCTGATGATAAATATATCTATATCTATCTTATATTTATTTTCGAGATTCAGGACATGATTCCTTTTTAATATCAAAGGCCATAAGCAAATTATTTATAGCGAACGGGTTCGACCGTTAATCCCGCAGCCTCCCCTGCAAACGGTCGATTAACGACTGCAGTTTCCCTCTAAGGGCAGTGATGTCTTCATCAAGCTCCTCTATCCCCCAGCGCAAGTTTGTCAACGCCCGATCAGCCAAAGACTGCAAGCGTGTCGGTAGTTCACCGCCCCATTTGCGTATGCTCTTCCAAAAACGAGGGGTTTCTTCCTTTGGTTGAGGGTTGTTTAGAAAGAAAAACCCCACTGCCCCAGCCGCCACCAGCAGCAAAATGACAGCAATACTTCTCCAGACACTCCTATTCACCCCGCCGGGATCTTCAAAGCGAGCGGGGATTGTTCCCTTGTAGATCTCTTCACTCTCCAGGTGTTGACGCAGTTCCTCGTCTTCAATCGCCTCCGGCCCGTAAAAATAAAAGGCGACAACATCAGAAAAAAGCGCAGCCGCTTCTTCCGCCGGCGGACGGCTGTTGGTGTGTGCTCCCACCTCTAAAAGCAGGTTTAAGGGAGTGAGATCCTGGTTATAGTTGCCATGGGCATGAAAAACTCCTTTGACCAGCCGCGGGTACATCTCGTCGGCATAGCCTTTAAGATCATAAGCAAATTGGCGATTAACAGCATAATTTTGGTTCTGCTGCCCGACAACGAACTGGATCTGGGTAACCCACTCGCCTTCTACTTTTTCGGCATAGGTCTCTGGGGGAGCGGCGTCACGGTGGATATCAAAAATTACGTCCGGATTGCGCTGTAAAAGTTTAACCACTGTTTCCCGCGAGCGGCGATAAGCCCCAGGGTCATGGGGCAGGTGTAAGGTTTCGTCATGAATAACATCAATTCCTTTTTCTTCCATAGCCTCACAAAAAGAATGACCCACCTCGTGTATCCCACCACGGCCGTTGATGCTGTCAGTACCGTCAGTAGGGACATATGATTCAGCGTTATGGGTATGGTAGACCGCTACCAGTTTGTTCGGCTCCTGCTCCCCGCCATCTTCGTCCTGCACTGGCTCTGCCGGGTCGTGGGAAAAAGAAGAAAAGACCTTTAATAAACCTTGATCGTTAAGTTCCTCCCTGCCGGCAAAGAGATCCACGGTCTCCAGATAGCGGGCCCAGGCAGTATGGCCGTCAACCTTAAAAACCTCATAAAGCTGGTTGTCACTTGTCAGATAGCGTTCCCCGACATGAATGCAGCGTCCGGTAACAGTAATTTCTCTGCCGTCCTCATCGAGCATACGGTAGTAGCGTTCAGCTAGGAGATCCTCTTTGGGAATCTCCTCATGGTAGTGGAGGGGGAAAAACCAAAAAGCGTGAATAGCCGGCCTTAATGGGCTCAGGTAAGGGTTGAAGATTTCCACTAGCAAAAGCAGGGCCAGGAAAAGAAGAAGCCGATAATAAAAAGGTTTTTTAAGCATTGGAAGGCCCACCTCCTAAGCGTTCTCTTACCTCGCCGATCACTTCGGCTAAAAAAACAGCTAATAGTCCAGCGATTACTGCTGCGCTGTAGATGCCCGCACCTCCGAGAACGACAGGGACTGTGTACTGTCCCCGATAGATATTTTCCAACCAAGCTGCCAGATCAAGAAAAAGGACTCCTAAAACCGCACCGATAAAAGAGGCGCGGCGCGAGCGGCCGATGATATAAGCTGTAAGGCCGGCAACGATCGACGGCAGGAAAAGGGGGTCGATATTTAGCGGGAAAAAAACCGGATCAACGGGGAAGAGGTGGTTAATACTCCAGACAACAAGAAGGGTAACCCCGGCAGCCGCTAAGCCGCGAAATTTTTCTTCCCTGCTGTCAGCGACAATAATTAGATAAATACAGATTGCCAAGGGGATGAGCATCCCGCCGATATTTACTGACAAACCGAAGCCAAGGGGAAGCTCCGGCAGGAAGCTGGCGATAGCCATTGCCAGCAGGATTAACAGCGCTCCTGCTTTCGTCAAGCGCATGCGGTCGAGGACGCGGTGTAAGAGGCCGAGGTAAACCAAGGCAGCAACGATCGCTAACAGCAGCATTCTTGCAGAGCCGATGAACATTGCTCACAATCCTTTAACTTGTATTTTAATCTTTAGCAAGTTCAGAGATCGCTCCTATTTTTTCCGTTGGGTAAAAATTTATGCGCATCAAGCAGGCATACCGATCCTGGAAAAATAAAAAACCTGCTGGTAATTACCAGCAGGAAGGTATGCAGATTGGTATTTAATTCGCGTTCAGCAGCTGCTGCAGTTTCCACCGGAACAGCGGGCACATTTGCTGCTGCTGAAAAAAGACCCTGCCCCTCTTGATGCGCTGCGGCTGGCACAAAAAGCAGAGATGAGACGACGCGGTTCTTCAGCCCCGCACTGCGGGCAGGGAGGCAGGTGATCAGAATTTGGACAAAGCTTTTCGAAACGGTTGCCGCAGCATTTGCACACAAACTCATAAAGAGGCATCTGTTACTCCCTCCTGTCACTTGCGTTTCTTTTTTTTGCGTTTTTTCGAGGATGCTCTATTCTGCCCCTTCGGCGCTTCTTTCCTTTTCTTCGTTCTTGTTCTCTGGCGAATACGCAGGAAAACGAACCAGGTGAGGGCATAGATTGCAAGGGCTGCGATAATCGAGGGCAGGTTAAAGTCCTGCGGGTAGAACACCCGCAGGATTAACAGGTAGATTAAAAATCCAATGCCGATAAGAAATTCCCGGTAGCGACGGGACAAGCTATACCGCTCCTTTTTCAAAAAGCCCTAAAGATTGAACCGAACAAAATAGACTTTCAGGATACTGTCAAGCTCTTTTAAGGTGGAGAGAAGTTCATCAGGGATAATATCATCCACCTGCAGGACCATTACCGCCTCGCCGCCGATCGATTGGCGGCCAACATACATACCAGCAATATTAATATTATTTTCTCCGAGCTTGGTGCCGACGCGTCCGATAACTCCAGGCTGGTCGATATAGGTGCAGACGAACATATACCGCGAAGGCGTGACCTCGATGCGGTAATCGCCGATCTGAACGATACGCATATCTTTTTGATTGAAAAGGGTTCCGGCCACGGTGATTACTCCCGCAGCGGTCTTAACATTTACAGTAACGAGGTTCGTAAAGTTTTCACAGTTTTTCGTGGTAATCTCTTTTATTTTAATTCCCCGGTTGCGAACGATAACAGGCGCGTTAACATAGTTTACATGTTCGTTAAGCGTTACCGAGAGCAGACCGATCAAGAAAGAGTTAGTCAAGGGGTTTACCTGATAATTGGCGATCTCGCCGCTGTAGATTATCTCTACCTCTTTAACTTTACCGTTAAAGGTCTGCATATAGAAGCTGCCCAAAAGGCGCATCAACGGCAGGAAAGGTTCCACCTCCGCCATTGTCTCCGGCATGATCACCGGCACATTAACTGCTGAAACCACCGGTTCACCTCGAAGGGCATGGACTACCTGCTCGGCAACCTGAAGGGCTACGTTTATCTGCGCTTCCCGAGTCGAAGCACCGAGGTGTGGTGTAACGATCACATTTTCCAGATCAAGAAGCTTGCTGTCCAGAGGAGGTTCATCTTCAAAAACATCGAGGGCTGCTCCGGCCACCTTGCCGCTCTGCAGCGCTTCATAAAGTGCCTCCTCATTGATTAAACCGCCTCGCGCGCAGTTCACGATCCGGACACCGTCTTTCATCATCGCCAGCTGTTCGGCATCAATCATATGGTACGTGCTCGATGTTTTCGGGATGTGTAGGGTTATAAAATCAGCCTGGCGGTAGATCTCTTCCGGTTCTTCCTCCAGCTTCACGCCGAGTTTCCGTGCCCGTTCGCTCGAGATATAAGGGTCGTAAGCAAGGATGTTCATGCCAAAGCTGCGAGCGCGTTTGGCGACTTCAGAGCCGATACGTCCCAAGCCCACTATACCAAGAGTCTTTTTATAAAGCTCGACACCCATAAAGCTGCTGCGCTTCCATTCCCGATTCTTGAGCGAATAATGCGCCCTGGGAATATTCCTCGCCAGGGAAGCGAGCATGGCAAGCGCATGTTCCGCTGCGGAAATAGTATTCCCTTCCGGGGCGTTGATGACCACGATTCCCTTCTCCGTTGCTTTCTCGACATCGATATTGTCGACACCGACACCAGCCCGTCCGATTACTTTCAATTTATTGCCGGCTTCGATCACTTCAGCAGTTACTTTAGTTCCGCTGCGTACCACTAAGGCGTCGTATTCGCCAATTATCGCCAGCAGTTCCTCCGCTGACAAATCAGTACGCACATCTGCTGTCTCTACATTTTGACGTAGGTAGTCAATCCCTTCCGAAGATAATGGATCACTGATCAGTACTTTCATTATTCTGCACCTCCACTGACTTAAAACTCTGCTCTAGCATCAAAAACAAAATAATAAAACCCCCGCCTCTAAACAGGGACGGAGGTAACC
>JAAZDR010000308.1 GCA_012512705.1 Bacillota bacterium | reverse complement strand
GCTCCCGGCCCGTCCTCCTGAGGACGGCCTTTTTTCGGAAGACGAGCGCGAGCTGCTTGCAGAACAGGGGATGGAGATGGCCCCTGGCCGCAGGCGACGCCTGCTTAATGAGCAGTTTTTGCTTTATATGGCCCTAACGCGCGCTTCTCACGGCCTCTGGATCAGCTATCCCCTGGCTGATGAGGAAGGGGGTGCGCTGATGCCTTCGCTGCTGATCAAGCGTTTACAGGAGCTCTTCCCGGCGCTTAACGTGGAGACAGCTGAGAATTTATCCGGTCCTTCCACTATTGTGCATCCGCGCCAGGCTCTTTCACAGCTCGCCGTTCGCTTGAGCGAAGCGAAGAATGGAGAGCAGCTTCCGTCTTTCTGGTGGGATCTTTATAACTGGTTTGCTGTTAGAAAAGAATGGGCGGGGCAGGGGAAGCGCCTTCTTGCCGGGCTCTTTTACAAGAATTCTCCCGCGCCGCTCACGGAAGAGACTACCCGGCGTCTTTATGGCAGGAAGATTAGGGCCAGTGTTTCGCGCATGGAGAGATTCAGCGCCTGCCCGTTTGCGCAGTTTCTTTCTTACGGCCTGCGCCTGCAGAAGCGCCGCGTCTATAAGTTAGAGCTTTTTGATATCGGACGCTTTTTTCACGCTGCACTACATAACCTTACTGTTTCGCTACTCGAGGAGGGGCGCCAGTGGGGAGAGCTTACCCGCGAAGAGTGCTATAGGTTGGCAGAAGATGAAACAGCGCGCCTTGTTCCCCGCCTGCAGGAGGAGATCCTCCTCAGTTCGCAGCGCTATCGCTACCTGGCAAAAAAGCTGAGAGATACTTTAAGCCGGGCAGCGGTCTTTTTGGCAGAGCAAGACCGAAAAAGCCGCTTCAAACCTTTAGGGACAGAACTTTCATTTGGAGCTGATGGGGAGCTCCCGCCTGTGGTTTTTACCCTGCGAAACGGCTCCCAGGTAGAGCTGGTCGGACGTATTGACCGTGTTGATCTTGCCCGCGGCGAGGGAGGGAAGGCATACCTGCGCGTGATCGACTACAAATCAGGGCGTACCGACCTCTCCTTGGAGGAGATTTATTACGGCCTTTCTTTGCAGATGCTGACCTACCTTGATGTGCTCCTTGTTCACGCCCGCGAGTGGTTAGGGGAAGAAGTGCTGCCGGGCGGGGTCCTCTACTTCCGTGTTCATTCGCCATTTATCAGGGCAGATGGTCTGCTGCCAGCGGAAAAAGTGGAGCGGGAGCATCGCAAGCAGTATAGGATGCGCGGGGTTATCCTTGCTGATGAAGAGGTTGCGCGGCTGATGGATACAGGTCTTTTACAGGGTTATTCAGAGATTATTCCTGTGGCGCTTGACAAAAATGGTAAATTCTATAGCAATGCTCCTGTTTGGGATGCAGAACGCTTTTCCCTCCTGCGCTGCCATACGCGCCGCGTAATCAAAGAGTGTGCAGAGGCGATTATGAGCGGGCAGGTAGTAATCGCTCCCTATCGCCTGAAGGGAGAGAAAGCTTGCACATACTGTGATTTTAAGCCGGTTTGTCAGTTTGACCCGCTGCTGGAAGGGAACAAATTCCGGAACCTGCAGGCAGAGAGCGGGGAGCGGATCTGGACGGCACTAAGGCAGGAACTTCGCTACTCTCAGCCGGCAGATAATGAGCGGCTTGAACAGCTCGAAGAGAAGGAGGGCGAACGATGAACAAGCAGCAGCCCCAAGCTTCAGCGGGAAAGTGGACGGATGAGCAGTGGCAGGCGATTACCTGCAGGGAACGGAATATCCTCGTTGCTGCCGGTGCTGGTGCTGGGAAAACAAGGGTCCTTATCGAGCGGGTTTTGCGGAGGATAACCGATCCTAAAGATCCGGTAGAGATCGATCGGCTGCTTGTTGTCACCTTTACCAACGCTGCTGCCCAGGAGATGAAAGAGCGGCTCCATACTGCCTTGGAAGAAAAAATAAAAGAAAATCCCCGTTCCCCATATCTTCGCCGTCAGATCTTAATGCTGAACCGGGCAGCGATCTCAACAGTACATTCCTTCTGCATGGATGTCCTGCGCCGCTACTATTATCTTCACGATCTTGACCCCTCGTTCCGCATCCTTGACGAAACGGAGGCGGAGCTCCTTCAGCAGGAGCTGTTGGAGGAGATCCTCGAGGAGTTCTACGCGGAAGCTGGGGAGGGGAGTCCTTTTTACACCCTTGTCGATGCTTATACAACTGACCGCGGTGATTACAAGCTGCAGGAACTGGTACAGAAGCTTTATCGATTTTCCCGCAGCCACCCCTGGCCGGAAGAGTGGCTGCGCCGGATGACAGCTGGCTTTGCGCTGGAGAGCGGTGTGGCGCTAGCTGAGACCTCCTGGGTGAAGATGCTGCAAAAAAGCTGTATTTTAGAGCTGGAAGGGATAGTGCGCCGTTACGAGAGAGCATTCAAACACTGCCTGCAGCCCGGTGGGCCGGAGCCATATCTGGAGACGCTGCAGGCAGAAGCGGAGACCTTCCGGCAGCTGCTGGAGACGGCGCGCCGCTCCTGGTTAGAGCTCTATGAGGGTATGCAGGTAGCTCCCTTTAAACACTTAAAACCGTGCCGGGGGGTTGATTTCGATCCCCTGCTGAAGGATAGGGTTACGGCAATAAGGGACTCCTGTAAAAAAGATTTTCAACGGCTGCAAGAGGAGCTTTTCAAGCGTCCCTTAGAAGAACAGGCCGCGGAGCTAAAGAATTTAGCGCCGGTGATGGAAACGCTGGTCGCGCTCGTGGAAGCTTTTGCCCTGCGCTATCAGCAGGCAAAAAAAGAGAAGGGTGCGCTGGATTTTCCGGATCTGGAGCATTTTGCTTTAAAAATACTCCTACATCCTGGTTCCAGCGCTGATGATTTGCGGCCTTCTGAGGCAGCGCTTGATTACCGCCAGCGCTTTGAAGAGGTTTTGATTGATGAATACCAGGATATAAACGCGGTTCAGGAGACAATTCTTAAGCTTGTTTCCCGTCCGGGACACGAGGGGAACCGCTTCATGGTCGGTGATGTGAAGCAGAGTATCTATCGCTTCCGTCTTGCCGAACCGGGGCTTTTTCTCGAAAAATACAATACTTACAGCAGGAAAGATTCAGAGGGAGAGTGCATCAGGCTCACCCGCAATTTTCGCAGCCGCCGTCAGGTCCTCGCGGCAGTGAACTATCTCTTCCGACAGATCATGGATCCTGCTGTCGGGGAAATCCCTTATGATGCAGGTGCCAAATTGGTTTACGGGGCCTCCTATCCGGATTACCCTGAAGGAGAGGGCGGGAGGCAGGTTGCAGGAAAAGAACAGCATGCCGTGGAGTTTCTCTGTATTGACCGCGAAAGGAGCAGTGATGGCAAGCGCCTTTCCGCACTCGGGAATGCCGGTAATGCCGATAGCAGGGGTGCAGATGCAGAACTTCTAAATGAAGAAGAGTGGGATATGGCGAGCCTAGAGGGGCGCTTGATCGCTGCGAAAATTAAAGAGATGTGCGGCGAAGAGGGCGGGGACCCTTATTATGTCTACGACAAAAGGGAAGCAAAATATCGCCCTCTCCAATACCGTGATATCGTGATTTTGCTGCGCTCAGCTCAGAACTGGGCATCGGCAATCCTTGAAGAACTGCACCTGGCGGGGATACCATCTTATGCCGAATTGAGCACAGGTTATTTTGAAGCAACAGAGGTGCAGGTAATGCTTTCTCTTTTAAGGGTGATCGATAACCCGTATCAGGATCTGCCGCTGACTGCTGTCCTGCGCTCTCCCCTTGTCGGTCTGGAGGCGGAAGAACTGGTCCGGATCCGCATTCGCGCCCCGCAGAAAAGCTTTTTTCAGGCCTTAAAGGCCTATGTTGATGCGGGAGACGGGGAATCGGGAGCAGGAGAGCAAAGTATAGGGCACTCCCTTGCGCAGAAATTAAGAGAGTTTTTAGAGAACCTTTCCCGCTGGCAGGAAAAGGCGCAGCAGGGTGCCCTGGCGGATCTGATCTGGCAGCTTTATACAGATACCGGCTATTTTGATCTTGTGGGAGGGATGCCGGGAGGCAAACAGCGCCAGGCCAACCTCCGCGCCCTTTATGATCGGGCTCGGCAGTATGAAGCAACTTCTTTTCGCGGGCTTTTCCGCTTCCTGCGTTTTATAGAGCGGCTGCAGGAACGGGGAGGGGATCTCGGTGCAGCACGCGCCCTCGGCGAGCAGGAGAACCTGGTGCGGATTATTACCGTGCATAAGAGTAAGGGGCTGGAATTCCCTGTCGTTTTTGTTGCCGGCCTGAGAAAACAGTTTAATATCCAGGATCTGAACTCTGATTTTTTGCTGCACCGGGAGCTGGGTTTTGGACCGAAATACGTTGACCCGGAACTGCGTTTGGTTTACCCGACCCTACCCTGGCTGGCAGTAAAGAGAGTGTTGCAGGCAGAACTGCTGGCCGAAGAGATGCGTATCCTCTACGTGGCAATGACCCGCGCTGAGGAAAAGCTTTTCCTTGTTGCGACGCTCAAAGATCTGGCGCGCGAGGCGCAGAAGTGGGCGGAGCTGCTGCAGGAAAATAGCGTTGACAGCGGGCATGGGGAAGAAATGAACAGAGAAAAGACACTGCTTCCTCTTTACTGTCGGACACGCGTTAGATGTTACCTCGACTGGATCGCACCTGCTCTGCTGCGACATCCTCGGGCAGAAATCTTACGCGAGGCTGCCGGCGTTAAAGAAGGGAGCCTTCCTTTGTTTGAGGATGAAGCAGGGGATGATACATGGAGTTTTTCACTCTACACGGCAGAGGAAGTGATCGGGGGGATCTGTACGGCAGAAAGAAACGAAGAAGGGAGACCTGAGGAAGAACTGACGGAAGGGGAAGAAGGGGAGGAAAAACATGAGGAAACTGACTTCCAGGGCGCAGAGAAAGAATGGTGGCAGCGTATCTCGCGTATGGAGCCTTTGCCTTACATTGGGAATGCGTGGATGGAGATCGAAAAGCGTCTTTCCTGGAGCTATCCCCACCGGAAGGCTGCGGAATCATTGGCTAAGGTTTCCGTTTCGGAGCTGAAGCGGCGCTGGCATAATGCACAGGAAGCGCTGCTAGGGGATGAATTTCCGGCTGGAGATATGGGTGATGCTGCTTCTCAATTCATTGAACAAAACTTCTCATCGTTGTCGCGTCCCCGTTTCCTCGGCAAAAAAGAGCTAAGCGCGAGTGAGCGCGGTTCTGCCTTCCATGCAGTGATGCAGCATCTTCAACTTATTCCGACTTTGACTGCGGAAGGGATCGCAGTGCAGATAGAGAAAATGGTAGAGCGGGAACAGCTTGCTCCGGAAGAAGGCGATGCTGTTGATCCTGATCTTGTGGCCCGCTTTTTCGCCACACCCCTTGGACAACGGGTTTTAAAGGCAGAGAAGGTTTGGCGCGAGCTGCCTTTCAGCATGGCCCTGCCAGCGAGGGAAATTCATCCCCATTGGCCAGGAGGAGAAAAGGATGACGGCGAGGCTGAGGGCCAAAAAGATACTGAAGAAAGCGTCCTCGTGCAGGGTGTGATCGACTGTCTTTTCCTCGAAAAAGCAGGCAATGGCTTGGTGATGATCGATTTCAAGACTGACAGCACTTCCGGTGTGCCGCTCAAAGAGCTGGAGGAGCGCTACCGGATCCAGCTGCAGCTCTACGCCCGTGCTGTGGAAAGGATCTGGAAAGAAAAAGTGGGGGGAAAATATCTCTACTTTTTCCAGGGCGGGCATCTGGTCGCGGTTGATTAATAAAAATGAACAAGGAGGTGCGGCATTTTGCGCATTTTACATACATCTGACTGGCACCTCGGAAAGACTTTAGAGGGGCGGAGCAGGTTTAAGGAGCAGGAAGATTTTATCGAAGAGCTCTGCGGTATTGTTGAAGAGGAGCGGGTAGAGCTGGTGCTCATTGCCGGTGATGTTTTTGACACGGTCAATCCTTCAGCTGCCGCTGAACAGCTCTATTATGACGCATTCGATCGCCTCTCCGCCGGGGGAAAGCGGGCGGTGGTCGTCATTGCTGGCAACCATGACAGTCCTGAACGCCTTCGGGCCTGCGCTCCTCTGGCTAACCGTTACGGGATCTTTATTGCTGGTTTTCCGCGTGATGACCACCTGCTTTCTACAGGTATGAAACTGCACGGCTCTTCCCGCAATACCAGCGTTTCCCTCCTTGATGGAGGAGAAGGCTGGCTGAAAATCGGGGTTCCCGGGGCGGAGCATCCAGCGGTGGTGCTGACTCTCCCTTACCCATCGGAAGCGCGTTTGCAGGAGGCCCTTGCTCCTTCCTTAGAGGATGAGGCACTCCTGCGGCAGTGCTATTCAGACCGTGTGGCAAGCCTATTCCGCTTAAGCTTAGGACGCTATCAACAGCAGTATCGGAAGGTGGAGAAGGGAGTTGTGATTCTTGGCGTAAGCCATCTATTTGTGCGCGGCGGTTGGGAATCGGATTCTGAACGTCCGATCCACCTCGGCGGCGCTCTAGCAGTAGCGCCGGAAGCCCTGCCCCCTGGGGCGCAGTACATTGCCCTCGGGCATCTTCATCGTCCCCAGACCGTAGCTAACGCTCCGACTACCGTATTTTATTCAGGTTCTCCCCTTGCGTACAGCTTTTCTGAAGCAGGTCAAGCCAAGGTTGTCGCCCTTATCGAGCTCCAGCCGGGGGAAAAAGCAGAGGTGCGCCAACTACACCTCTCCAGCGGGCGTCCGCTGGTACGCTGGCGTGCAGTAGGCGGGATAGAGGAAGTAAAGCGCTGGATCGCTGCAGGAAGAGATGCTGACGCTTGGATTGACCTGGAAATTCACGTTGATGATGCGCTCCCTGTGCGCGAATGCGGTGTCCTGCGGGAGCTTCATGAGGGGATTGTCAATATTCGCCCGGTTCTCCCCGAGATGGGGGAGGAGGTTGGGATCGAGGAGCGGAGCCGTCTTCCCTTGGATCGTCTTTTTTGTGAATTTTACAGCAGGCAGACCGGCGGGGGAAGGCCGGACGATGAACTTGTAAAGCTTTTTCTAGAGCTGGTCGGTGAGGAACCATAACCAAAGTTTTAGCTGCTGATCTGTAAAACAAAGGGTTATTTTTTGCGTTTCTGCATTCCGTTTGATGAATTTTAATTTTTAAGGGTGTTATCTGCTTACTAAGGAAGTGATTTTATGCGCCCGCTTCATTTAAAGCTTACCGGGCTGCAGAGCTACCGGGAAGCGCAGGAGATTGATTTTACCAGTATTACGGAAACTGGAGTTTTTGGTATCTTCGGCCCTACAGGCAGCGGAAAATCGACGATCCTCGATGCAATTACGCTCGCCCTCTACGGTAAAGTTGAACGTGCGGCGAACAATGTGCAGGGTATTCTCAACCATGCTGAGGATAAGCTTTTTGTTTCTTTTACTTTTGCCCTCGGTAAAGGAAAAGGAGAACGCGTGTATCGTGTTGAGCGAAGCTATGAGCGCAGCGGAGAGAATACTGTTCGGGCAGGAAACTGTCGACTGTTAGAGTATACGGCGGAAGGCGAGATAGTGCTTGCGGAGCGAACGCGGGAGCTCAACAGCCAAATTTATGAGATCATCGGTCTCAATGTTGAAGATTTTACCCGTGCTGTTGTCCTGCCGCAGGGGCGCTTTGCGGAGTTTTTGTCGCTGAAGGGAGCTGAACGGCGCCAGATGCTGCAGCGCCTCTTTTCTCTGCACCGGTATGGTGATCAGCTTAATCAGCGTTTAAAAGAACGTCTCATCGATTTAACAGCCAGGCTGCAGGCAATTTCCGGCGAACAACAGGGGTTGGGAGATGCTTCCCGCGAAGCGGTAAGCAGAGCGGAAAAGTTTTACCGCCTCTGCTCTGCCGAAGAAAAGGCCTGGCAGGAGAAACAGAAAGCTGTCCAACAGGAATACGAAGTCAAAAAAAGGATTTGGAGTTATCAGCAGGAGCTGGAGGGGATAATGCAGGAGCTTAAGGCTCATAAGCAGAGGGAGCAAGAGATCCTTGAGGCAGAAGAAAAATTGGAAGAAGCGCGGCGTGCTGAACCGCTGCGCCCGTTGATTAAAGAGTTTAATGCTGCTTTAGAGGATTACCGTAATGCTCAGGGGAATTTGCGCCTTTTAAATGAAACGCTCCAGCTTGCACGGGAAAAATCGCGGACAGCGAAGGAAGGGTATCGGAAAGCAGCAGCTGCCAGAGAAAAAGAGGAACCGCAGCTGCAGGAGCGCAAGAGCAGCCTTGTTTATGCCCTGGAGTTGGAAAAAGAGGTGGAGGGGCTTGCAGCAGAGGAAAGAGGGAAAAGAGAGGTTTTGAAGGAAACAAAGGCAAAGGCAGAGCGCTTACAGCGGGAGATTGCCGCCGCTGAGAAAGAATACAAGGCTTTTGAGAGCAAGGAAGAGGCGCTGCAAAAGGAGTTAAAGAGAACGGAGGTTGCAGCTGCCTACCGTGAGCAGGTGCAAGAGGCCTGGAGTGTTTTGAGTGAACTAAAACGGGCCCAGGAAACTGCTCACGAGACAAAAAAGCTCCTTGAGTATCGGGAAAACGAACTGCAGAAAGCTTTACGCTCTTTAGAAGATTGGCGTAAAAAAGCAGAGAGTATAAAGGAAGAGGCTGCAGCTGCGCAGGAGGAACTTTCATGCTTTAGGGATAACAGGCCTCTCTCTGAAGAGGACTTAGCGCAAGTATATAAAGAGCTGGAAAGAGCAAAAGGCCAGCTCCTTTTAATCCGGCAGCATCAGGATAGCTTGTCAGAAGAGAAAGAGCGGTTTGCTAAAGAGAGTTCGCTTCTGGAAAAGGCTGAAGCTGAGCTGCAAACTTTATATAAACAGAGGCAGGAGACTGAGCTTGAGATAGAGAATCTTAAGTACGAAGTAAGTAGGCTGACGGAAAAGGAAAAGGAACTGGAAAAAAAGAATCTGGTTGCTTTTTTTGCCCGCAGCTTGGAAACAGGGCTGCCCTGTCCTGTTTGTGGATCGCGCTCCCATCCTGCTCCTGCAAAGCAGACTGAGGATCAGCTTTTACAGGAAACAAGGGGAGCTCTAATTATGATCCGGGAAAAATACGAGCAGGCAGTTGCGAAGTTTGAAAAAATAAAGACAGGAGAAGAGTATATACGGGCGGTTGCGGAGGAGAAGAAAAAGCTGCTTGCGGATATTTCCAGGGAAAAGCAAAGAAAGGAGCGCTCTTTGCTCCTTGCCTACAAGGAACTTCCGGAGAAATGGCAAAAGCTGGAGATACCAGGTCTTTCTTCTTTGCTTGAAAGGCGTGAAGCAGAACTTGAAAAGCTCGCTTTAGATAAAAAAAGATGGGAGCAGCAAGAGCAGGAGCTTAAAGTGAGGCTGGAGCACTTACAAGAGCAATATATTCGTGCTGATAAGGAATATACTGCTGCGAAGGTGAAGCTGAAGTCTCTGCAGGAAGCGGTAAAAGAGGCTGCAGCTGATTTCGCCGAGGCAGAATCACAGGCGCTGAGGAAACAGGAAGAGCTGGACAACGTGCGCCGGGATCTTCCTGTAGGAGAGATTGAAAAAGAGCTGGAGGAGATCCGCCGGAAGGACCAGTGCGCTTCAGAGCTTAAACAGGAATTAGAGAGGGTTGTGCGCTCTTTAAAAAATTCGGAGCAGAATCTAAAACAGAAAAGAGAGGCAGCGGCTGAACTAGCCATAAAAATAAGTACTCTTGAATACAGTTTAAAAGAACTCTTTTCAACCAAGGGGCAGAAAGAAAAGCATCTAGTAAGTTTGACAGGAGGCAGGCCCACAAAAGAGCTTCTCCATAATCTCGAGACTCGATTGCAGCTGTTGGCAAACAAGGAAAAAGAGGCGAAAACAAACGAGGAGGAAGCAGAGAGGCAAAAAAATATAGCGGAGAGCAGTTTCGCCCGCGGTCAGTCGGCAGTGGAGTCAGCCCGGAAAAGATGGGAAAGAGCAAAAGAATCCCTAAAAGAAGGGCTGCAGAAAGCGAATTTTCCCAGCGAAGGTGCTGCAGCAGATGCCCTTTTGCCCCCGTTGGAGCAGAAAGGTTTAGAGGAAAAAGTCAACAGTTACCGAGAGCAGGAGAGGAGTTTGCAGCATGAAAAAAGGCGCCTTGAGGGCCTTTTAGATAAAGATTCCAGGCTTTCCCCCAAAGAGTGGGAACGCTGTCAACAGGAGCTGCAGGATGTTAATGATGCTTTTAAGCAGGCCTGGACAAAACGCGTACGCGCTGAGCGGGATCTTGAAGATCTCCAAAAGAAGCAAAAGAAATGGGAGGAGTTGGAGAAGAAGCGGCGCCAGCTGTCTAAAAAAGAGGAACAGCTCAACCAGCTCAGGCGCGTCCTAAGCGGCAATGCTTTTGTCGATTATATTGCCGAGGAAAGGCTGGCGATTATTGCCCGGGAAGCATCGAGGCGCTTAGGGGAGCTGACCCGCTACCGCTATGCCCTAGAGATCGATAGCGATGGGGGATTCATCATGCGCGATAATGCCAACGGCGGCACGCGGCGCCCGGTATCGAGCCTTTCCGGCGGAGAAACCTTTCTTACTTCGCTGGCCTTGGCCCTTTCTCTTTCAGCGCAGATACAGCTAAAAGGACGTTACCCGCTGGAGTTTTTCTTTCTCGATGAAGGGTTCGGTTCTCTTGATCCTGATGCGCTGGAACTAGCTCTCAATACCTTGGAGAGGCTGCGCATGGAAAAATTAACTGTTGGGATTATCAGCCATGTTCCTGAGCTTCACCACCGTATAACGCGCCGCGTCATTGTTGAACCTGCCGTGCACGGCGGGAGGGGGAGCAGGATCAGAGTTGAGATCGGATAAAAGATAAAAATGTGTTTAACAAAAACACCGGGGGGATAGCTGTGTTTAAAAAACTTAAAGTAATTAAATTAATTCTTGCGGTAGGATTATCAGGCCTCTTACTGCTCACCGGCTGTAGTGAGAATAATTCTGTTGAGCAGTCGGGAGGTAATGAAGAACCATTAGCCCGAGTTTCGGTAATAAAGCTGGAAAAAGGAATACTCTCGGAGGAACTCCGCCTCGGCGGGGAACTTTCCCCCTGGCGCAAGTTGAATGTCTACCCAGAGATACCAGGGAAGGTCATTTCTAAGGAAGTTTCTGCCGGGGATAGGGTTGCTGAAGGCGATCTCCTTTTGAAGTTGGACGATCATGATTACCGGCTTGACCTTAGTGCGGCAGAGGCTTCATTGGGCAGTGCCACGGCACAGCTGCGTGAAGGAGAGCTTTCTTTAGAACTGCTTCGCAAAGAGCTTGCGGATCTAGAAGCCCTCTACGAAACGGGTGCGGTAGCGGAACGCGATCTTTTAAATATGCGCAATCAGGTCGCGCGCGCTGAAGAAGCCCTTAAAGGTGCGGGAAAAATGGTTGCACAGGCCGAGATACAGTTGGCCCTTTCCCGTCAAAGGGTGGCGAAAACAGAGATTCGCTCTCCTATTGACGGAGTTGTAAGCGCAGTCCTTGTGGATAGTGGTGATATGGCCGTCTCTCAGGCTCCGGTTGTAGTGTTAGAACAGCACGATCCTTTAAAAGTCGTGGTTACCGTTGATGAGCGCTATATTAACGAGCTAAAGGTGGGTCAGAATGTGGTGGTGGAGATCACTGCTGCCTACCCGAAATCCTTAATAGGCCAAATTTACGAGCTTTCCCCCTCAGCACTTGAAGGGACGCGCAGCTTCCCGGTAACAATTAAGCTTGAGCAAAAAGAGGGTATTTTACGACCTGGGATGTATGCTGATGTTATTTTTGATATCAGGAAGGTTGAAGACGTATGGCTTGCTCCGGAGTCAGCACTTGTCTCCAATAACGGCGAATATTATCTTTATTTTGTCAAAGATGGTCTTGTCAAGGACGAGAAAGTAGAAATTGGAATGCGTTCGCAGGGGATGGTGGAGGTTTATGGTGATTTCGATCCCTCTTTGGACCTGATCGCTAACCCTTCGCTGGGTTTGAGTCCTGGTCAGCGGGTAGAAGTAGGTGAGCAGCGTGATTTTTAAAAGAATTATTAGCCGCCCAGTATTTGTTCTTGTTATTGTCAGTGTAATTCTTGTTCTTGGATTGGTTTCTTTCCTGAATATTCCCTTGGATCTTTTGCCGGAGATGAGCTTCCCGATGGCGGTCGTCTATACAACTTATGAGGGCGCTGGTCCCCATGAGGTGGAAAACATGGTCACCCGCCCCTTGGAAGAGGCGCTTTCCACACTGGACAATCTTACCAATATCAGTTCCACTTCTTCCGCGGGAAGTTCAATGATCATGATTTCCTTTGGTTGGCATACAGATATGGATTTTGCGACTATGGATGTCCGTGAACAGCTTGACCTGGTGCGGGGAATGCTGCCTGATGATGTCGGGGATCCGATGGTCTTTCGATTAAATCCGACGATGATGCCGGTGATACAGATCGGAGTCAGCGGAGATCTCCCTCACGATGAACTTACAACCCTTACTGAAGATGTTATAAAGAACCGCCTGGAACGTTTAGAAGGAGTGGCTGCTGTAGAAATTGGCGGCGGCCTTGTACCGGAGATTCTCGTGGAGTTTGAACCGCGGCGTCTGCTTGCTTACGGTATTACTATCCCGGATCTGCAGCGCGCTTTGTTCATGGAAAACAGGAATTTTGTCGGCGGTCAGTTTAAGCAGTACGGCGAGCTTTATCATGCACGCATTGCCGGGGAATTTAGTTCCCTGGAAGAGATCGAGCAGCTCGTTGTCGGTTATAACCAAGGCGGGCCTGTGCGCCTTGGCGATGTAGCCGAAGTTAAGGAAGCATATAAAGAAGAAAACATCATTTCCCGCCTCAACGGTGAAACAACGCTGAATATCAGTATTCGTAAACAGTCGGATGCGAATACCGTTTCTGTTGCTTCCCGCGTTCATGATGAGATGGCCAAACTGGAGGATGAACTTCCGGTTAGATTCGGCATTGTGATGGATCAAAGTGAGTTTATCATTGGAGCTATTAGAAACTTGGGGCAGATGGGCCTTGTCGGGGCGTTCCTGGCAGCAGTTGTGCTCTACCTGTTTTTAGGTAATATTGTGCTTACAGCAATTATTTCGATTGCTATCCCGGTCTCCGTTATCGCCGCTTTTGCCTTCCTTCACTTTCAAAATTATACGATAAATATACTTACCATGGGCGGACTAGCCCTTGGCGTAGGGATGATGGTGGATAACGCCATTGTTGTTTTGGAGAATATATTTCGCCTGCATCAGCTGGGGGTGGACGTGGAGGATGCTGCGGTCCGTGGAACCTCGCAGGTGGCAATGGCGATTACTGCTGGAACATTAACTACGGTTGCAGTATTTTTGCCAATTGCCTTTGTCGAAGGTATTGCCGGGATTATTTTCACGCCCCTTTCCTGGACTGTTGCTTTTTCGCTTCTCGCTTCCCTCTTGGTGGCGGTGACGGTAATCCCGACTCTCTCCGCCCGTTGGTTAAGGCGGGTAAGACGCCAGGAGCGGGAAGGGTTAATCGTTTCTTTTTTAGAAAAAATCGCCAATTACTACGAACGCCTGCTTAACCTGGCGCTCTCTCACCGTATCTTGACCGTGTTTGTAGTCTTTGGCGCTCTGGTTCTCTCTGTTTTTTTAATACCGTTCATTGGCTATGAATTTATACCGGCCGTGGATTCGGGGGAGGTGAGCCTCTCCCTGGAAATTCCCCTGGGCAGCAGCTTAGAATACACTGACAGCATCATGGGGGAGATTGAGGATTTAATCATCGATAACCCTCAAGTGGAAACGATGCTTTCGATAGTCGGTGGCGGCAGCTTTATGGGCGACCAGGAGGCCCATACGGCAACAGCTGTGCTGCGCCTGATTCCCCATGGAGAGCGAGAGCAGACTACGATGGAGTTTGGTGAGGATTTAAGACGTCAGCTTACGGAGCTGCTTCCTCCAGAGGTTAAGTTCACCGTGCAGGATATGTCATCTACATTTATGGGGACAGGTGAAGCCCCCTTGCAGATAGCCCTGCAGGGAGACGATCTGGATATACTGGCAGAGCTGGCTGCCGAGGTGGCGAACCGAGTTCGATCAGTTGAAGGAACGCGTGAAGTGGAAACAAGCCTGGAGCAGGGGACGCCGGAGCTGCAGGTGCGCCTTGACCGTTCGCGGGCTGCCTCAACTGGCATTACTACAGAGCAGATAGCATCACAGATCAGGGTGGCCCTCGATGGCCAGGTACTAACCCGCTACCGCAGCGGTGCAGAGGAGATTGATGTCCGGCTCCGCACCTCGGAAGAGACGCGTAAGGATTGGCAAGCATTGGGAGAGATGCCTGTGCCGATGCCCACTGGTAAAGGTTTTCTCCCCCTGAACCAGGTAGCGTCTATAGAACGCACTGTCGCCCCACAGAGCATAACGCGTGAAGGACAGGTGCGCACTGTCTACGTATCCAGCCAGCTCTGGGGGAGGGATCTCGGCCGCGTTGCTGCTGATGTTGAGAAAGCGCTGAGTGACCTTTCCCTGCCCCTAGGCTATAGCCTAGACATGGGCGGTGAGCAGGCGGATATGGTAGAGTCGTTTAAACAGCTGGGGTATGCTCTGCTTTTGGCGATTTTGTTAGTCTATTTGGTTATGGCAGCGCAGTTTGAATCTCTTCTCCATCCCTTAGTAATCATGTTTTCCTTACCTAACGCCCTGATCGGGATTGTCCTTGCCCTGGTGATCAGCGGTTATACATTAAATATTGTTAGTTTTATCGGTTTGATAATCCTTGCTGGGATTGTCGTTAATAATGGGATTATCCTTGTCGACTATATCAATCAGCTGCGCCGTGAACACGGCTACTCCTGCCGGGAGGCGATCCTTGAGGCGGGCAAGACGCGCCTGCGCCCGGTGCTGATGACTACCCTTACTACCTGCCTCGGGATGCTGCCGACGGCCCTCGGGATCGGTGAAGGCGCAGAACTGCAGGCACCTTTGGCTGCCGTGGTCCTTGGCGGTTTGACCTCATCTACGTTGTTTACACTTGTGTTAGTGCCGGTAATTTACAGCCTGTTAGATGAACTGGGCCTCCGTTTGGGCTGGAAAAGAAAGAGGATAATAGCTGGTAAAGAGAAAGAGCTGGAGGGATAAAGGTGTTGCTTACAGATAGCGAGCGCTTAAAAAAGGATTTTATCTATAAGGGCATCCCGCTTTTTTTAGCTGCGCTGGTTTTAATGCTTGTTCCGGGAATTGCCTCTGTCAGCGGAAAAAACAAAGAAGAAGGAAATAAAATCACCATTAACCAGGCTATAGAGAAAGCGCTGGCGAACAATATTCAGATCGAACTGGCAGAGCTGGGAATCGAGGAAGCGGAATATGCTGTTGAGGCGATAGAAGAAGCTCTAGATAAGATCCGTGCAAGTGAAAAAGAGATTAGCGATTTAGAGCAGGAGATCAAAGAGATATTGGAGCTGCAGGGAAGGATAGAAGGGATCATCTTGAGGATTGAGGAGTTGGAAGAACAATTAGAAGGTAACGGGGGGAATCAAGAGGAGATTGAAAGAGAAATTAACGAGCTTCAGGAGGAGCTTGCGTCCCTGCCGGATTTAGAAGAGCTCTATAAATTAGCACAGAGTAAAAGCATAGAACTGGAACAGCTTAAAGCACAGCAGATGTTTTATAACAAAGAACAGCTTGAAGTGCAGAAAAAACAGGCTGAGCGCGGAGTGGATATGGCTGAGCTCGGCTTGGAGGAAGTTAAAGAAGTTGTGATCTACGGCCGTGACGGGATGCCCGGTCTAATCGATATCTACAGCGGGGCACTGCTTTTGGAAGACCAGCTGAAGCTTATGGAAGCAACACTTAAGAACTTGAAAGAGCTGATGCGCCAGCAGGAAGAGAGGTTTGCCGTCGGGTTTGTCTCCAAGCTTGATGTTGAGGGGCTGCGCGCGCAGATTCGCAGCGCCGAGGCTGGTTATGAGGCGCTTCAGCACCAAAGGAAACAGACACACCAGCGATTAGCGCAATTATTGGGGATGTCAAGTGATACGGTTTTTTCCTTGGAGAAATTTACTCCGCGTGAACCGGTTAATGTGCAGTATGATCTTTTATTAAAGCAGGAACTGGAAGGAAACTGGGCGATCCGCCGCGCTGAACTAGCCCTGGGAAACGCTGAAGATGATCTCAAGGAGGTTCGCAGGGCTCACGGGAAGAACTCCGCACGCTATAAGCAGGCTGACGTTGCTGTTGAACGCGCCAGGCTGGAGCTGAAGCAGGAACGAGATAACGCCCGTGCCAGTTTGCTGGCCGAGTATCATCAACTACTCGAAGCGGAGACGGATTTGGCAAACAAAAAAGCAGATCTGGAGCTGGCTCGTGCACAGTATAAAGCGATGGAGGTGCGCTTTGAGATCGGGCAGATTACTGCCTCTGACCTTGCCGGCGCAAGACTCGATCTCCTCCAGAAAGAGAACCAGCTGGAGGCCGCGCGCTATGCATATCATAACGCGCTGGTGAAGCTCGAGATGCGCAAGAAGAGGTCTTAATTAAACGTCCTGTTTATTCCAGTAACTGGATAAAAAATGCATGAAATTGTATTTTTTTTGTTAGTTGTTGCAGGAACTTTGTTTTTTATGTCGAAAAAGAATATAAAGAAAAAATTGGAGTTGAATTAATAAACTAAATATGGTTTCGATAATCTTTAGTCGTAAAAGGTAAACCTGCCGCAAGGCAGGGGCACAAAGTCATGGATCCTTCGGGATCGCCAGGCTGCCGACTAGTACTGTCCTTGTTTCGTGCAAGATTCAAAAGGTAGCCTTGACACGGCTGCTTTTTGAATCGAATTTTAAGGGGATTTAAAGGGGATTTATAAGTATGGAAGCCGTCTCTTTCACCCCAATTTCCCTTTTTGCAACCGTAAAGGGATATATAAAGATTCGCATGTATGAAGAAGCGATCTCTTTGCTGGAAAAGCTGATCAGGAAAGGATGCGTGAAGGCTAATTATTTATTGGCGCTGTTAAACTTTTTCATCTTTCTCAACCCTGACGATTGTATATTAAGCCCCAGAGAGCATTTAGTAAACGCCGTTGAAAGGGCACGGGCCTATACT
>JAAZDR010000307.1 GCA_012512705.1 Bacillota bacterium | reverse complement strand
TTAAGGGGATACGATTAAATACGGGGAGGAATCGTTATGTATACAGAAAAAGTTATTGAACACTTTTTAAATCCAAAAAACATTGGTTCAATGTCAAATCCGGACGGTGTTGGCATAATGGGGGATGCCTCCTGTGGCGATCTTTTGCGTATCTATATTAAAGTTAAAGAGAGGCGCATAGACGATATTAAATTTGAAATATTCGGCTGCCCCGCTGCTATCGCCACCAGCAGCGTACTTACAGAATTGGCTAAAGGTAAAACCATTGAAGAGTCCTTGAAAATCACGGATTTGGATATAATTCAAGCCCTTGGCGGGTTGCCTGACCCCAAACAACACTGCTCGAACCTTGGTGCCAGTGCCCTTCATAACGCCATCGAAGATTATTGCCAACGTAATCATATTTTACCGAAGGCTTATGTTGAAGCGATCTGCTCTTCTTCTAAACGCGGTGTTCCCAAAAAGGAACAAGACTTTGGCTTTCTAAGGGAAAATTATGGTTTAGAAGGCGATGCGCACAGCGGCAGAGGAGAAAAAGAAGTGAGTATTTTGCTTTACCAGCACCTTGCTCCAGTGCGCAACCAATGCGGCCTGGACCCTGAACCCGGCAGCTTTGCCGAAAACTTACTTGTTAGCGGCCTCGATGAAAAATTAATTTCCGTGGGCAGCAAACTGCAGGTTGGTGAAGCGCTGTTGAAGGTCGAAGAGATCGGGAAAGACCCTTCTGAAATACACACCTATTCTTATCAAGGCTTTTCCTTATTGGCTGAAAAAGGAATTTTCTGCCGTGTGATGAAAAGTGGACGTGTAAGAAAGGGCGATCTTGTTACTCTAAAAGAGTCTTAAAGGAGAAGTTATACTATGGGCGATCTGTTCGATAGGTTCGGCCGAAAAATTAATTACCTACGCCTCTCGGTAACAGAAAGATGCAATTTAAATTGTTTTTATTGCCGTAGCGGCCCCCTTCCTTGCTATGATCAACAAAAAAAAGAGCTTCAAAAAGATGATTTTTTACAAATAATTCGTACAGCAGCTGGTATGGGGATTACAAGAGTACGCTTCACAGGCGGGGAACCGTTATTATATCCGCAAATAGTGGCGCTGGTTGAGGAAACAGCAAGAATGAAAGCGATAAAAGATCTCTCCATGACTACAAACGGTATCCTTTTGCCAAAATTTGCTTATACATTAGCAGAAGCTGGCTTGAAGCGCATAAATATTAGCATCGACTCTTTGCAAGCAAGCCGATTTAAACGAATTACGCGTGGCGGGATTTTGGACTCTGTTTTAATGGGGATTGAGACTGCACTTGATGCCGGGTTTACCCCAGTAAAACTGAATATTGTTTTACTTAAAAACATAAATGAAGGCGAAATTATTGACTTCGTAAAGATGACCCAAGAACAGAACTTGCATGTTCGCTTTATTGAGTATATGCCGATCGGCAGCGAGCTTGTCTCCTGGAAAAAATATTTTGTTCCACTACAAAAAGTAATAGAGGTGTGTAAAGAATTAGGAAAGTTAATCCCCACAACCGGGGAGCACGGTGGCCCAGCACGTTATTTTCGTTTAGAGGATAGTGTGGGGAAAGTAGGGCTAATTACCCCTTTAAGCCGTCATTTCTGCGATAGCTGTAATCGTCTGCGGGTAACCTCGGATGGCAAAATTAAACCCTGTTTACTTTCAGCAACAGAAGTGGATGCCTCTGCTGTCCTGCGCGAAAAAAACCCTTTACCGCTGCTAAAGCAAAAATTCCGGGAAGCAATAAATTTAAAACCAGACCCTTCACGTGTTGCCAATAACGCCGTTGAGAGGGCCAAGCAGTTGGATGGCTACAGAAAGATGAACGAGATCGGCGGTTAATCTACAGCAAACTATCACCTCGGTACTGTGTACTATGCTTTATCATCATCTTCTAAAGTTTAAAAAAATAACCCCAGGGAGCAGATCAAGAACAGATCAAGGTCAAGATCACTTTAAATCCCTGGGGTTATTTGCCTCTTCAATTAATTACAAGAAGTCTTTTAAGAAAACCTTCCTCTACCGCCTCCCCTGCCGGTTCCTCTACCGCCTCCTCTGCCTCCACCTTGGCCCAGACCAAAGTGAGAAGCCACTGTGGAGTCTGAGACAGGCTGCAACTTGCCCTCTTGAAACCTTTGCACCGTTTCTTCAACCGTCCCTACCAAGCCAGTGTACGCCTTTATTCCGGAAGCTTTTAAGGCAGCCATGGCATTAGGGCCAACATTTCCTACTACCACAGCCTCTACACCGAGGCCTGATAAGAATTGAACAGTCTGTGGCCCAGCACCGCCGGACAAGCCAGTGTTAGGATTGGCATAGGATTCTACTTCCTGCGTTTCGGTATCGACAATAACAAAGTAAGCAGCACGGCCAAAACGCATCTCTACAGCGGCCTGTATCCCTTCCGCTTGAGCACACACTGCTATTTTCATTTCTTCCCATCCCTTGGAAAAAGTTATTTTTATTACCCTACCCTCTCTGCTACTTGCTCCCATACTTCACACATACGCTTTGCAGTCTCTCCTTTACTGAACTCGACAAGCGGCAACCCTTTGGTCATTGCTTCCGTAACTACTCTGTCAAAAGGCACCTTACCGACAAGAGGCACCCCTTTTTCTGCGCAAAAGCTTTCTATTTCCTGGGAATTTTTTTCATGCAGATCAAAACGATTTATACAAACAAGCGCCGGAACCTGAAAATGGCGGCAAACTTCCAGAACACGCTTCATATCGTGAACAGCAGAGAGTGTCGGTTCGGTAACAACAAGCGCTGCCGAAGCCCCACCAAGGGAAGCGATGACCGGGCAACCAATTCCCGGCGGTCCGTCAGAAATGATCAGGCTTTTCCCCTGAACCTCAGCGAGCTCTTTTGCCTTGTTCCTTATAAGGGTGACCAGCTTCCCGGAATTCTCTTCAGCAATCCCCAAGCGAGCATGTACCAGGGGTCCAAAAGGCGTTGCGGAGATGAACCACTCGCCTGATACCACATCTTCAAAAGTGATCGCTCCCTCCGGGCAGGCGTGATAGCATACACCACAACCTTCACAGGACAAAGAGTCCACCTGAAAATCATCTGTTACTGCACCAAAACGGCAGAGCTCCTGGCAGAGACCACAACGAACGCAGTGTTCTTGATTGATAAACGCTTCTTTAGAAGCCTTAAATTCGTTAGTCTCCTCCCGTTCAGGGTGCATGAGCAGGCTCAAGTTCGCCGCATCCACGTCGCAATCGGCAAAAACAGCGTTGTTCGCCAGGGCAGCAAAAGAACCAGCAAAGGATGTTTTCCCCGTTCCACCTTTTCCGCTAATTATAACAATCTCTTTCATCGGCGCTCAACTTCCTTTTCCAGTTTGTTGTTCTTGGCGACGCTTACAGCTTTTTTGATCTCGCCCCATAATTGTGCAAACAGCTTATCCCAATATTGGTCATGCAGAACAGCCGCTTCTCCCTGGGCATAAAGCTGAGCGAGCTTTTTATCCCAAGGAATATGCATCAACACCGGTATATCGTTCTGCGCACAATATTCGTCAATACATTTAGTGCCAATATCAGCACGATTGACAAGCACGGCACAGGGGAGAGCGAGCTTTTTCACCATCCCCACCGCAAGTTCGAGATCGTGGAGACCGAAGGGCGTGGGCTCCGTAACCAAAAGGCAAAAATCACTTCCCTTTACTGTTGTAACCGCCGGACAGGAAGTGCCGGGTGGAGCATCAAGAATTAAATTTTCCGCGGAACTACCTTTCTGTTTTAAAGCCTTGATCAGCGGCGGGGACATTGCTTCCCCCGGATTAAGCCTGCCATGTTTAAAAGGTATCTCCTGAGCCAAACCTTCCTCAATTGCTCCTATTTCGCGAGGGCTCTCTGTAATTGCCTTTTGCGGACAAAAATAGGAACAGCCGCCACACCCATGGCACAGCTCAGGGAAGACCAACAGCTGCTCTTTAAACACCGCTAAAGCATTAAAAGCGCATATTTCTGCACACTTACCACAATAGCTGCATTGCTCCAAATTAACCTCGGGTACCGGTATCACTACCGCTTCTGTATGCTCAATCTGCGGTTTTAAAAAAATATGTGCATTAGGTTCCTCCACATCGCAGTCTACAAACTGAACCTTGTTTTTTGCACAGCTTGCCAGGGCAAGGTTTGTGGCAATGGTCGTTTTACCTGTTCCGCCTTTACCGCTGGCTACGGTTATAATCATCTTTAATTCCCCCGTCTATGATCATCTTCCGGCAGGGGTTGTTTTATCATGCTCTTGACGGCTACTGTCATAAAAAGCCTCCTTAGTGGTGGCATTCATGCCCACCTGAACCGTGTTCACAAAAACTTTCGCCTGCTTCCAAGGTGCCCGATAGATAGTTTTCGATCACCTCTTCCACCTGACCCGCTATACCGATAATCGTGCGGATAGATTGTTCGGCGAAGAGCCCCTGTGCACGAGGTCCCATACCGCCGGCAATAATGCAATCAACACCTTTTTCACCTAAAAAGCGGGGCAGAAAACCGGGCTCGTGTCCTGGATTGGCGATAACATTTTTCCCGACCACCTTGCCGTTTTCTATATCAACCAGGGTATAGGAAGGACAGCGTCCAAAATGCTGGGCGACTCTAGCACCATCAGTTGCGATCGCCACTCTTTCGCGAGCACCTGCTGCCTTTTCCTGCACGCCTTTATCTTTGACTGCCCTGCCCGTCTTCTTTTCATCGCCGCTGGCCATATTTTCTAGTTCCCCTCGGCTACAGCGCTCCAGCGCCTCGAAAGCAATTATTTCAGGTATGGAATACACCTTAATCCCTGATGCCTCAATTGCCTGCCTCGCATTAGGCCCGAGCTCTCCAGTCAGCAGCAGATCCACACCTTCTTCAAGTATGAATTGCGCCGCCTTCACGCCCGCACCACTTCCTTCACCGGCACCGGGATTCGGTAAAAAACGCCACTGTTTGTTCTCATCATTGTAGATGGCAAAATAAGCACAGCGCCCAAACCGCAGATCCACTTGCGAGCCGGGGTCTTTTTCTTTAACAGTAATCGCGATTTTCATAACAGAAACCTCCAATAATTTAAACTTTTTTATTTTGTTCCATCCTGTTTCTGCACTTCTTCAAGCAACCGCTCAAAAAGATCACTCTCATACTCTTCCACCGTGCCCCGATCACAATGCTCCGCAAGCTTTTGATCGAGCGGCAAGCTCGCTAAAAAAGGAAGGCCGGTACGCGAAGCCACTTCTTCACCCTTACTCGGGCCAAAGATCTCTAGCTTTGTCTGGCAGTGCGGACAGATAAAGCCGCTCATGTTCTCTACTAAACCGAAAACCGGAACTTTAAGCATATCAGCCATTTTCAAAGCTTTCTTGACCACCATTACTGCTAGATCCTGCGGCGAGGAGACAACAACAAGCCCATCTAGCGGGATCGACTGCATTACTGTAAGCGGAACATCAGACGTTCCCGGCGGCAAGTCAATAAATAAATAATCTATCTCTCCCCAGTTAACATCGCTCCAAAACTGCTTCACGGCCCCGCCAATTAACGGCCCGCGCCAAATTACAGGATCTTCAGGGTTCTGCAGCAAAAGGTTAAGCGACATTATTTTAATACCCCTTGAACTTTCCCGGGGCACAAGCTCCGCTTCCCCGTTAGCGCCTGCATGCAAACCGAACATTTTCGGGATGCTTGGACCGGTAATGTCAGCATCAAGGATACCGGTTTGAAAACCTTTCCGCCTTGCTCCTGCGGCGAGCAGTGCGGTAATTGAAGATTTGCCCACTCCCCCTTTCCCGCTCATTACAGCAATCACATGCTTGATATCCGGACGTTCGATCTTTTTTATTTTGGGACCTTTCTCTTTAGCAGATGAATTGGCGCTCATTTGTCTACGGTATCCTCCTTTAATGTTTGCTTTGTTGAGAAATACTAACTAAATTTTAATTTAATAATGAGCATATGTCAATAAATAAGCAAAAAAAATGTAAAAACTCTTGCAAAAATAGCCCTAAAAAACTAGGGGCTAAGAGGCACTGTGAGCTTTTTACCAACATAATTCAAGAATACTCCCTCTCCGAGAAGCTGTCTCAGCTGCATCGTGGCCTCAAAACCCGTACAATGGGCACAGCCTAAAACCTTAATCCCCAGCTCCCGCAGATACAAGGCCAACTCCCTTACCCTCGAAGGCTCAGCTTCAGAAAGATGCAGGCCGCCGATCAACCCGTAAATCCTTTCTTCCTGCATCTCTTCGCGCACCTGTTCGAGCGTGTTTTCCAGGCCATTGTGTGTGCAGCCTAAAACAAGAAACAGCCCTTCGGCAGTCTTTAATACTAAAACCTGCTCGTCAAGAAACAGATCCGGTTTATAATCACCATCTTCTTTAATATAGCGGTTCGGCAGCTGCGGATCGTCAGCCGGCTTACGCCTCTCCACAGGACCGAATATGTATATCCCTTCTGCTAAAGGCTGCATCTTCTCCTCGCGCAGAATAAATCTTGCTCCCCTGCTAGCGTATTTATCCTTAGCTTGGGGGAAGCCAAAAAAATACGGTTCTTTTCCTTTCTTAATAATATATTTCGGTTTAAAAATATACGGGTGGACATAGACATCAGCCCCCCCTGTCCTCATCAGTACGGTATCCAAACCACCGCAATGGTCTTGATGACCATGGCTTAAAATAATCGTATCTATCCCTTCCCCTCTTATCTCCAGGGACTGCATATTCGGCCCGATCGTCAAACCACTGCCGGTATCGAACAAAACCCGTTTTCCCCGGTAAGAAAGGAGAAAGGAAAGACCGTGTTCCCCCAGCAACCGCTCACCGCTGCGGCCAGGGTAAGCGGCGCAGTTATCAACAAGCGTCAAAATCTCCGCCTGATCCATAAAATTACCTCCGCTCTAAATCCGATCTAAATCAGGACCCCGTCAGAAGGAAATAATGATCCCTCCGTTACCGGCATACGTCCCCATTGTTGCGCCCATGTTATTAACGATTATCCCTTTCGGATAATACCTCTTTTTAATCTCTTGGGCCAAAAATTCTACATCTCCGAGATTGTTAACATGCGTTATCCCGAATGCCAAATTCCTAGAGCCGTTAAGCCTTTTGCCGATCAGCTCCAGAACATGCCACAGAAACCTCTTTCGGCCCCGTACTTTATCAACCAGACGGACCTCACCATCTATGCCCTCCAACAGCATTTTAATATTTAAGATCTCGGCCAAAGAACCCTTAAACCTGCTCAGCCGGCCACCTTTTACTATATTCTCTAAAGTGTCTAATAATATTAATATATTCATGCGCTCTCTATAGCGCTTTAACTCCTCAACGATCTTGGCCACAGAAAAGCCCTTTACTGCCATCTCTGCCGCCTTGATTATTTGCAGGCCATGCCCGAGTGAACCGGCCAGAGTATCGAAAACAGTCACCTTTGGCGAAGCTAAAATTTCTTTCCCCAAAGATGCCGACTGATAAGTTCCACTCAACTTAGAAGAAATCGTCAAGCAGAGAACTTCATTGTCTCCAGCGCTCAACTCTTCAAAAACTCGAGAAAAATCCTCTGGCGACGGCTGAGAAGTCTTAGGCAGCTCATCGGCTGCATTCATTTCTCGTACAAATTCCTCTGCGCTTAGATCTACACCTTCAGTATATTCCTTACCGCCGATCATTATTTTTAAGGGAACAAGACGAATACCATAGCGGTCAATTATCTCCTGGGGGAGATCGCATGAACTATCGGCAACAAGCGACAGCATTTTCGACATCCTTTCCAAATTAAGATGCTCACGAATCTAACTCAGCTGCAG
>JAAZDR010000306.1 GCA_012512705.1 Bacillota bacterium | reverse complement strand
ATCAATATCTCTGCTTTACTCACTGGCTTAGGTGTCTATGATCACCTGGCCCAGTGGGCCGGCGGGGGGACAATTATTCCTGTTACCGGCTTTGCTAACACCCTTACTTCCGCGGCGATTGAGCACCGTAGTGAGGGATATGTCCTTGGGGTAGGCGGAAATATGTTTAAGATCGCAGGGCCGGTAATCACCTTTGGTGTATTTTCCGCTTTTGTTATCGCCATCCTGAAAATAGCTATTCAGGAGTTAGGGGGGATATAATGCGTCAGGGGTGCCAATCGTGGGTCTTCTCTTCCCAGCCGGTCATTGTCTCCACAGGTACCGTTGGCGGCCCTTTTGAAGCACGGGGTGCACTTGCTAAAGATTTCGATCTGCTGCATGAAGATTTATGGCTGGGGCAGGAGAGCTATGAAAAAGCAGAAAAAAAAATGTTGGAACAGGCCTGTGAACTGGCGCTCGGCAAGGCAGGGATGAAGAAAGAAGAGCTCCATTTTTTTATCAGCGGCGATCTGCAAAATCAGATCATTGTCAGCGGTTTTACGGCGCGCACCCTTGCTGTTCCTTACCTGGGCCTTTTTGCTGCCTGCTCAACCTCTATGGAGGGACTCTCGCTGGGTGCCCTGCTGCTGGAAAGCAAGGCCGCAGAGAACGTGCTCGTGGGCACCTCAAGCCATAACGCTGTTTTGGAGAAACAGTTTCGTTATCCCACAGAGTATGGTGCGCAAAAGCCGTCTACAGCCCAGTGGACTGTTACCGGTGCGGGGGCAGCGCTCTTGAAACCTGAAGGCAATGGCCCGAAAGTCACTGCCGCAACGATTGGCCGTGTTGTGGATATGGGGCTGTCGGACCCCTTTAATCTGGGGGGAGCGATGGCCGCGGCTGCCGTGGATACAATTGAGGCCCATTTTCGTGACTTCGCGATCGATCATTCCGCTTATGATTTGATCGTTACTGGGGATCTGGCAAAGGTGGGGCACGAGATCGCTGCAGATTTGTTGGTAAAACACGGTTTACAGATCCCGGAGGAGAAATTTAAGGATTGTGGCTTATTAATTTACAAAGAAGAGCAGCCGGTTCATGCAGGAGGCAGCGGCTGCGGCTGCTCAGCAGTGGTTACCTTTGGACATTTGCTCAACCGCATGCGCAAAGGAGAGCTGCATAAAATACTCGTTGTTGCTACTGGAGCGCTGTTTTCGCCGCTCTCCTATCAGCAAAAGGAAAGCATACCCTGTATTGCCCATGCAGTAGTGATGGAAATGTAAGTTGCAAGAAAGGTGGGGGGGAAAGGTGGAAAAATTCATCTTAGCTTTTCTGGTCGGAGGAGCAATTTGTGTTATCGGACAGCTATTAATGGATGTCGGCCGGCTTACCCCGGCACATACAACCGTAACGCTTGTTATTGTCGGAGCGATATTGGGTGGGCTTGGCCTCTATGAACCGTTAATAAAAATTGCCGGTGGCGGGGCTTCTGTCCCGATAAGCAGCTTCGGTAATTCGCTGGTTAAGGGTGCCCTTTCAGAAGCAGAAAGAACAGGAATCGTCGGCGTGTTGACAGGAATATTTGAGGTGACCAGCGCCGGTATCTCCGCAGCAATAATTTTCGCTTTTTTAGCAGCGCTCATTTTTAAGCCCAAAGGATGATAGCGTTGGAAATAATTTGTCAGAAATTTAGGAGCGCAAGCCCCAAAAGATTAAGAGCACTCCCAGATAGATGAAAAACAGCTTTGAGTAAGGGATTTTGCTTGAAAGACCGCTAAGGCCCAGATACATCGCAGTTAAAAAAACAAATGGTCCGATAGAGGCTAGAATAGCATTAATTTTTAAGGCCTGCTCAAGGTTGTTCAATCTATAGATTAATATCGCGGCAGAGATCTCCATTGTTCCGGAGAGCAGGCGTAGGGCAATCATTGCTAACAAGGACGGGGCCATTGGCTTCACCTACAGGTTTTGTTATTAATGGTTATGCAAAAGAGGCGCTAAAGATTCGAGCAAAAGAGATGCTGGTTTGTTAAAAGATTCCACCTATGACTTTGGCAATTTTCTGATAAATTTTAAATCCCGCAATAGCCCCCACCATATTAAGAATAAAATCGTCTATATCAAAACTTCCCCTTCTTGTTATTAACTGCATTGCTTCAACACTTAGCAAAATACAAAGCATAAAAATAGAGTATGTTTTTAGTGACTTCATTTTCTTTATTAAAACCGGCAAATAAATTCCCATCGGTAAAAATAAAACAAGATTGCCTCCAAGATTTCTTATGGGTATACCCATATTCATCCTTCCATCAAAGATAGCTTTAATATATGTGCCTATGGTTTTAAATGGAATAAGATTCACTGAAAATCTTAAATATCCTACAAATGGCATTCCATGTCCAGATACTCTTGAATCTAAAAATAAAACTACTATTAATGCAAATAAATAAAAGACAAAGCTTACTTTTAAAATAATTCTAATTGCCTTTTTCATTTTTCCTCCGTTAAAAAAAAAGATATAGAATAGCTAGTTGTATTAACTATCTATCTTATATCTTATATATTACATTTACGCAAGGAAATCTTTTTATAAGGTTTTAATTACAGCTAGATCAGCTGCTGGAGAGCGCTGCGTCCGATTCCCTTGTCTTCAGCTAAATAATCACTCTGCTGCTGCATCCCATATTGGGGCTGTTGATACTGCTGAGGATTATTTGGCTGGAATTGGGGGCTGGAGAACTGCGGGCTTTGGAATTGTCCCTGTGTGCTCATTTGCGTGGGGTTAGGCCCAGTCTGGCTCAGCTGGGTCAGCCCTTGATGGAGCTGCTGGCACTGGCTGCTCAACTGCTGCAGTTGACGGCTTACAATGTATTCTCCCTGTGAAATCTGCTGCAACTGCTGGGCATGCCTCTGCTCATCCTGCTGTATATTTTGCAGTGTCTGCTGGATCTGTTGGATCTGCTGCCGCATTTGGTAGATGTTCATCATCTACATGCCTCCTTTAAAAATTTTTACTGCAGAATTATTTTGCTTCATTTATCCTTTTCTATGCCCCTATTTGAGAGTAAATTCATGTTAAATAATTAGACAAAGTATTTTTTGCCTAACAAAAAAATCTGCATTTTGCAGTTTTTTTTAAACTGGAGGGGAACCATCTACACTAGTCAGCCGTCTACATAGCAAAAGACCATAGAGGGGTGATGAAAATGCTTAACATTAAAAAGAAAGTATCTGTAATGCTGATGATCTTTTTCTTGTTTAGCGGGCTGCCAATTAGCTATGCCGCAGATTACCGGGCAGCAGCTCTCGAATACCTGGCTGAGGAACTTTCAGTTTCCGCTGATTCAATCGTTGTCGATGGTTCTCTGCAAGACTTTCCTTATCTCGGTGAACAGTATTGGGTTGGCCACTACCATGTTCAGGGCGCTGAAAGTTCCGGCGGCGGTGTCGATGGGGCACCGAACGGGGATATGATTGATACTCCTGCTGTAATAGGGGAGGATGCACGTGCTGAAATACTGCCTGCACCAGATTCAGGTTTCTCCCAAGCCTACGATCCGGGCGTAAGGGAGGCCGGGGTCCTCGCAATCTGCGTTGAAAGCGGAGAGTTTTATATTGATGATGAGGCACAGTTGATTTTTGAAAAGGAGCGCAACCTGCAGCAGCAAGAGTGGGAACGGCTGAGCAAAGAGGCTGGCAAAATCGCCGTCGAACTTTACAAAAAGGTAACCGAAGCTTCTGCCGATGAATTGTTTAAGGTAATAATCGAACCCCTATATATAGAAACGGCGGAGATGCGCGAGGCCATAAAGCAGATTGAAGAAGAATTCTCTGATCTGCAGGTGTGCAGGCCCGAAGGACGGCAGCCAGCAGCAGGTTTGCCGCAGGTGGACGGCAACGAAGCAGAAGAGGTGACCATCCTGCCCGCACCTCTACCCGATGATTTTCAAGGGGTGGATGTTCCTGCAGTGTCGGGGAGTTCAATGGATGAACCTGTTTCTGACTGTGTGCTCAGAGTTGAAGGGGAAGATGAGGAATGGTTTGAGCGTTTCGAGGAGATGCAGCGCCGTCTGGAGGAGGTGCGGAGAGAAGGTTTTGCCGAAAGCCTTGCTAAAATCGAGGCTGCTCTGCAGGAGATGAACGCGAAATTTGAACGGGAGCCCCAAATCCCAGCGGTTAAAGCCGAGCTGACTGCTGACCAAATCCTTTCTCTCAAAGATGCTGATTTCTTGGTTTATATTTTTGAGGAGCAGCACTATACAATTATGGAAGAGCAAGCTATAGCTGAGAGTGCATCAGCATTGGACGCACGACAAGTTTCAATTGCCGATGCTGTTGATGCTGATGGGGAAGAGGAGAGCGAGAGCAGCTCCCTCTGGGCGATAATAATTGGTTTGGTGACGATCGGTGCCGGCGCCGGAACTTTTGCTGTTGTGCGTCGCCGTAAGAGGTAGATTAATTCAATAGCTTAATCTGAATAGTTATTTCCCCAATCTTGCCGATGAATAATTCTACAGCTTGTGTTGCTCTGGGATAGGATTGTTACACAAGCAGGAAAAACACTTTATTTTAGAGAAATGTTTATAAGCAGCACCAATAATTGAAATTGGATTGGGGAAATGCTAGATGACAAATGCCGACCGTTTTTTGGATGCTTATGCCCAGATTGAACACGAATTAAAAAAAGAGTTGAATTTAAAAAGGCATGTTCGGTTTTATGAACTGCTGGACCTGGCCTGTAAAAAGAATCCGGTAGTGCGCAGGTATAAGTTTGATTTGCAGGAGTATGGAGATCTGCGT
>JAAZDR010000305.1 GCA_012512705.1 Bacillota bacterium | reverse complement strand
CTTATCGACTTTAATGAAGGGACATTCCTCGGTCCTGTTGGCAAGGCTGACTTGTGGGTTGACGAATTAACCGGAGAGGTCAAAGCTCTAATCATCGAAAGCGGCAAAAAATTTTTTGCTGTAGGATTACCGGAGAAAGAAATCGCTCTTCCCTGGACATCAATCATTAAAATCGGCAAAGACGTAGTTATCGTTGAGGTAGAAAACGAATACAAAAAATAAATATGCATTAATCAAAGCTAAATGGGTATAATAGAAAATGTTAAATTCACTGCAAGGGAGGCTTCAGATACGAATGAGCAAAACTGTCTTAGGGATTTTCCGTAATCGAGACGGTGCAGAAAATGCTTTAAGCGAGTTAAAAGCACAGGGTTTCGAAGATGATATATCCCTTGTTGCTAAAGACGATCGAGAGCAAGACCAAGACGATACCATGACGATGGAAAACCAGGATTTGACCGAGGGCTCCGTAACCGGTGGTGCACTCGGCGGCCTAGCCGGATGGCTGGCAGGAGCTGGAGCATTATTAATACCAGGGGTAGGTCCAATTATTGCCGCCGGACCTCTAGCAGCAGCGTTAACCGGTGTCGTAGCAGGTGGAGTAGCTGGCGGTTTGGTGGACTATGGAATCCCCGAAGAACGCGGTCGCTACTATGAAGAACAGGTTAAACAGGGTGGTATTTTGCTAAGCGTTAAAACATCTGACTCCAAAGCAGAGGATGCAGCAGCAATTATGCGCGATAACGGGGCGCAAGATGTAGAAACCCATTAAGAAGATAAAACTGAAAAAAGCTTTTAACAAAACCGAGCAACCTCAACAGGGGCTCGGTTTTTTCTTGTATCTCTTTCCGCACAATCCATTCAAAAAGTTCATATATTGTATTAACACGCAGAAAAGGGGGGGATAATCGTGCTTGCACTAGAAGGAATAACGGTATTAATTTTAGGGGGAGATAAACGAGAAATAGAGTTGTCAAAAATTTTAGAAAAGCTGGGAGCTACAGTCAAACTGTTTGGTTTTGAAAAATATCGGTCGACAGATGATGGTATAGGACAATCCATTATCAGCGAAAAAAAACTCCATAAAGCCCTCTCCCGTTGCGATGTATTGATCACTCCGCTTTCCGGGATTAATGCAGCAGGAGAGATATCAGCTCCTTATGCCTTACAAAAATTAGTAATTGATGAGCAGCTCATTAATACTTTTACTAATGTTAAATTGCTTTTTTCAGGAACAGTGGCACCTGTTTTCAAAAAAAAGCTTAGCGGAAAAGTGCAAATTATAGAAACTGGGGATTTAGACCAGATCGCCTTTTTAAATGCCGTTCCCACTGCTGAAGGAGCGATTGCTTATGCGATCTGCAACTCGGATATCACTATTCACGGCAGTGAATCTTTTGTGCTCGGGTTCGGTCGCTGCGGCTCTGTTCTCGCTCGTTCCCTGCAGGGGTTAAGTGCGAGAGTCAGTGTTTTTACAAGGAGTTCTAAATCACAGGCCGCGGCGAAAGCTTATGGAACAAATAGCTTTCCACTCAACGCACTGTTGAAAGAGATTCATAAAGCGGACTACATTTTTAATACTGTTCCGTCAGTGGTTTTAACTGCCGATTTGCTAGCTAAGGCCAAAAAGAATTGTCTGCTCATTGATCTGGCTTCGTTCCCAGGAGGAATTGATTTTTTAGCCGCGCAGCAGCTCGGCCTTAAAGGGAAAAGGCTGCCAGGCATCCCTGGTAAGATAGCACCTAAATCTGCAGGCCGAATCCTGGGTGATGTTTACCCGTCACTGATCATCAACAAACTTAAAGGAGGGGAGAACAAGTAAATGGAACTAAAGGGGAAGAAAGTGGGCATTGCGTTAACAGGTTCGCACTGTACTTTGGAGGAAGCTTTGCGGGAAATAGAAAAAATTAAAGCTTTAGGTGCGGAGATTACCCCGATCATATCTGAGCCGATAGATCGAACTGATACCCGTTTTGGGGAAGCTGAATACTGGAAAAAGCGTCTGCAGGAGATTAGCGGAAAAGAGCTGATCAACTCAATCGTTCTCGCTGAGCCGATCGGTCCCCAACAGCTGTTTGACTGCCTAGTCATTGTCCCCTGCACTGGAAATACACTGGCTAAATTAGCAAACGGTATCATTGATTCACCAGTATTAATGGCCGCTAAAGCCCATTTGCGCAACCTTCAACCTCTTGTACTTGCGATTTCGACTAATGACGGCCTAGGCTTGAATGCGAAAAACATCGGCATATTACTAAATACGAAGCATATCTATCTTGTTCCTTTCCGGCAGGATAATCCTTGCCAAAAACCTAACTCTTTGGTATCCCGGCTGGAACTGCTTATACCAACAATCATCTGTGCACTGGAAGGGAAGCAATATCAACCTATTTTAGCTTCTAACGAAGATGTTAAACCCTAATCATTGAAAAAAAATGGGCCCTCTGATATAATTGCCTTAATTGTAAACTCAATTACTGGAGGTGCAGTTTGGTGGAAAATAATTTTGGGCCTTTGTTAACTGCTATGGTGACGCCTTTAAATGATAAGCTGGAAGTTAATTATGATCAAGCAGCAAAGCTGGCTACATACCTGCTTGAAAACGGATCAGATGGCATTGTTGTTGCCGGAACCACCGGAGAATCACCAACCTTAACTTTTGAAGAAAAGTGCGAACTTTTCAAAACTGTTGTCGCAGCGGTAAAAGGGAGAGGAGCGGTGATTGCCGGCACTGGCAGCTATTCCACTAAGGAGTCTGTTAAATTAACCATAGAAGCGGAGAAAATCGGTGTAGATGGCATTATGCTCGTTACGCCGTATTATAACAAACCACCACAGCAGAGCCTCTACCTGCACTTTAAAGAAATTGCTTCAGCGACAAGCTTACCGGTTATGCTCTATAATGTACCAGGAAGAACAGGCACGAATATGAGTGCGGAGACAACCCTGCGCCTAGCAGAAATAGATAACATAGTTGCAGTAAAAGAAGCAAGTGGCAGCATTGAGCAGATTACAGATATCTGTCGGAAGGCACCCCCAGGTTTTGCACTTTATAGCGGTGCCGATCCAATGACCCTTCCGATATTAAGTGTTGGTGGGGTCGGTGTTGTTAGCGTTGCTTCGCAAATTGCTGGAAAAGAAATCAAAAAAATGATAAATGCCTATTTTAACGGGGATGTGCAGCTTGCCTGCCGGATACACCAGCAGCTATTCCCTTTGTTTAAAGGAATCTTTATATCCTCCAATCCGATCCCAATCAAAGAAGCCTTGAATTTAAAAGGTTTCAATGTGGGCAATCCACGGCTACCGCTTTCGCCTTTAAATGCAGAACAAAAAGAAAAACTCGTGCGTGTGCTAGAAGAACTTGATGAAGTTAAATTATAAATATTTTTAAGTTAAACTGCCTTTAGTAATAAAGGCAGTTTTTTATATGCCGAAACAAGCGGCATTCTTTCGATGCCTTGCTTTGCCTTCTTTATTAGAGTA
Organism: Bacillota bacterium; assembly: GCA_012512705.1. Lineage (GTDB taxonomy): Bacteria > Bacillota > Dethiobacteria > DTU022 > JAAZDR01 > JAAZDR01. The sequence goes on along the minus strand of JAAZDR010000305.1, from coordinate 3,043 downwards.
TAATTAAATTTACTGGGTATGAACGGTGATATTATATGATTAGGAGGTGAATCGGTTTAACGTGGCAAAAATCAAACCGCCCGATGACAGGATCAACCACAGAAACAATGCCAAAAGCAACAAAGTACAGGTTATTCCCCTTGGCGGTGTAGGAGAGATCGGGAAGAATATGTTCGTTGTCAGGTATGAAGACGATATCCTTATACTTGACGCGGGAATAAAATTTCCTGACGACGAAATGCTCGGTGTGGATGTAGTTATACCTGATATCTCCTACCTCCTGGAGAGTAAGGAAAAGATAAAAGCTATTATTTTAACTCACGGGCATGAAGATCATATCGGAGCTTTACCATATATCCTTGATAAAATTAATGTTCCCATATATGGGACAAAGTTAACTCTCGGCATCGTGAAAGTCAAGTTAAAAGAGTATAATCTCTTAAAGAGTTCTACTCTTATTGAAATTAACCCCAGCAAAGCAATTGAAATCGCTAGTTTTAAACTACAATTTTTTAGGACAAATCACAATATCCCTGACTCCATAGGGGTAGCAGTTGAAACTCCTGCCGGACTAATAGTATATACTAGCGATTTTAAATTTGATCAGACTCATGTAAATGGCATCTATACTGATTTCCACCAAATTGCTAAGCTTGCTCAAAAAGGAGTATTAGCTTTACTTTCGGACAGCACCAACGCCGAGCGTCCTGGCTATACTTTATCGGAAAAAGAAGTTGGTGAAACAATCAACGAAATTTTTCGCACAACAGAAGGACGAATTATTATTGCAACTTTTGCCTCCAATATCCACCGTATTCAGCAGGTTTTTGATGCAGCAGTGCGCTTTGAACGTAAAGTTGCTGTAATTGGCCGCAGCATGGTTAACGTTGTGGAAATAGCTAGGGAACTTGGATATCTCCACATAGCTGAAGGTAGTTTTATCGATGTAGGGGAGATAGATAAACTTCCTTGTTCAGAATGTGTTGTTCTAACTACAGGAAGTCAGGGGGAACCGATGTCTGCCTTGACCAGGATATCACTTGCCGACCACCGCAAAGTAGAGATAAGGCCGGGAGATACTGTTGTTATCTCTGCTAAACCAATCCCAGGCAATGAAAAACTGGTGTCGCGGACAATAGATAATCTTTTTAGACTAGGGGCAAGGGTAATTTACGAATCGGTTTCTGGTATTCATGTCTCTGGACATGGCAGCCAGGAAGAGCTAAAAATGATGCTAAACTTACTTCGCCCGCGTTATTTAATTCCTGTTCATGGTGAGTATCGACACATGATCCACCATGCACAGCTTGCGGAGAAAGTCGGAATACCTAAAGATAATATATTGATTGCAGAAATCGGTTCAGTCCTGGAATTCAACGCCAAGGGAGGCCGAATAGCAGGGAGAGTTACAGCTGGACAAGTTTTAGTTGATGGTTTTGGTGTCGGAGATGTAGGTAATATTGTTTTGCGGGATCGTAAAGTTCTATCTGAAGATGGCATCGTTATTGTTGTCCTCAGTATATCCAAAGACAAAAATGAAATTGTCTCTGGCCCGGATATCATAACGCGTGGATTTGTCTATGTACGCGAATCGGAAGAGCTCCTTCTTCAGGCGCGGGATAATATAAACCAAGCCCTGGACAAACTGGCTACAGATAAAATGAATGAATGGAGCGCTGTAAAAAGTAGTATCCGGGAAAGTATGGGACGTTTTTTCTGGGAAAAAACCGGACGACGTCCGATGATATTACCAATTATCATGGAAGTATAATGCTTGCGGGGTAAGGTAAGAATATAGATGCGCTAGATTTTAAAAGGATGTGAAAAATAGTGGATCTCACTTATCGCCGTTCACGCCCCTTACCCCGACGTCCCAAAGGTCCCAGTGAACCTCAGACTCAAGCTACCGTCCAGCAGAATATCCAGCAGTTGGGGCAAACAAACCTGCCCCAGTACTCGAGCAATATCCATACGGTATCTATTGTTGGCCAAATAGAGGGACACCTAGTTTTACCGCCACAAAATAAAACCACTAAATACGAGCATATTATCCCGCAGTTAGTTGCTGTTGAACAAAATCCCAAGATTGAAGGCCTTTTAATTGTCCTGAATACCGTTGGCGGCGATGTCGAGGCTGGGTTGGCTATTGCGGAGCTGATTGATAGTTTAAGTAAACCAAAAGTATCCCTCGTCCTTGGTGGTGGCCACTCGATCGGTGTGCCTGTGGCTGTAGCTGCTGATTATTCACTTATTTCTGAAACAGCAACGATGACTATTCATCCAATCCGCCTTACAGGACTTGTTATCGGCGTTCCACAGACTTATGAATACCTAGATAAGATGCAGGACCGGGTTACCCAGTTTGTTGCCAAACATACCCGCGTCAGTGAAGAAAAGTTTCGTGAACTGATGTTTAATACAGGTCAGTTGGCCCGCGATATCGGAACTGTGCTTGTGGGTAAAGACGCTGTCGATATCGGCTTGATTAGCGAGGTAGGGGGAATCGGGCGCGCTGTTACTGTTTTAACGCAACTGATCGAACAAAAGCGTAGCGGGAGGCTGATTAATTGATACATTACGCCGCTCTACCCTTGGAGTTAATTTTAGAAGGAATAGATGACTTCTCTCCAGAATACGTTGAAATACCGTTTGCACGAGGGCATATAGTTGTCGAACCCATTACCCCCACAACTGGAACTATTGTCCAACTGGTCAGCAGCGACCTTATGGACTATCTTAATCCCCGGTTTCAACCCGGAAATATCATCGAATTGTATCCAAAAGATTGGAACTAAAACTTTTTTAAGGCTATTGGTATGAACAGCTAATAGCCTTTTAAAATACAGAAAAGGTGAGGAAGAGCTATGAATCCTATTTTAAAAACTGATTACCATGTACACCCTGATTATTCGAACGATGCGTTACCTGTGAGTGTTTACGAGTACTGCTCCCGTGCTCTAGAGCTTTCTCTTGATGAAATCTGTTTTACAACGCATTTTGAAGTGGACAAAAAACGAGATGATAATTATGTTTACGTAAATAG
>JAAZDR010000304.1 GCA_012512705.1 Bacillota bacterium | reverse complement strand
CAACTGAGCAGGAAGATCCACCGCCGCATCGAATCAGTCCTCGGGATCAGCGCCGCTGTCAGGCTTGTGGAGCCGAAAACGATTCCCCGCAGTGAAGGGAAAGCAAAACGCGTAATCGATAAACGCAAGCTTTAATAGCGAACCAATTTACTGGAAACAGGAGTGAAAAGAAAATGCCTAAAAGAATCAGCCGCCGCCGCTGTCTGGAGGGAATAAAACCTTATGTCCCCGGCAAACCGGTGGAAGAGCTGGAGCGGGAACTGGGGATTACCAATGCGGTTAAACTCGCCTCCAACGAGAACGCCCTAGGGCCCTCTCCTCTGGCAGTGGAGGCGCTGCGCAAAGCCCTCTCTGAGGTGAACTATTACCCAGACGCTAACTGTTACTATCTCAGGCAGGCCCTTGCCGAAAAACTGAACCTGGACCCAGAACAGTTTATCTTTGCCAACGGTTCTGATGAATCCTTGAAATTGATTGCTGAAACCTACATCAACCCCGGTGAGGAAGGGGTGATCGCTGACCCCACGTTTTCCGAGTACGAATTTGTGCTGCGCATTATGGATGGTATTCCCCGTAAGGTTCCGATGCGTCCGGATTTCAGCCACGACCTTGAGGCGATGCTCGCGGCAGTAAACGAGCGCACCCGCCTTGTTTTTCTCTGCAGCCCGAACAACCCCACAGGCACAATTATCAAGCGCCGGGAGCTGGAGCGCTTCCTCGACCGCCTTCCCGCGGGCGTCCTCGTGGTCATTGATGAAGCATACTATGAATATGTCAGCGAGCCTGACTATTTTGATTCCCTCAACTATCTGCAGCAGTACCCGGTGATCACGCTGCGCACTTTTTCCAAGATCTACGGCCTTGCCGGGCTGCGCCTCGGTTATGCTGTCGCTGCCAAAGAGATTATCGCTGATATCAACCGCGTTTGTGAACCCTTCAATGTCAATCACCTTGCCCAAAAAGCAGCACTCGCTGCCCTCAAGGACGAAGCCTATCTGCAGAAAAGCCGCCAAATGATCGCTGAAGGTAGAGAACAGCTCGCTGCAGGATTCTCTGCCCAGGGGCTCAGCTTCGTCCCCACGCAGGCAAACTTTTTCTTTGTTGACCTTGGTCACGATTCACAAGAAGTCTTCCAAGAACTTTTACAGCGCGGGGTTATTATACGCACCGGTGATATCTTCGGCTATCCCTCATATGCGCGCATAACCATCGGCACCAAAGCAGAAAACGAGCGTCTTCTGTGCGAACTGGAAGCGGTGCTGAAAGAACTCCAGTCTTAATTTTTTGGAGGCGATACGATTGTTCCGTTCCCGTTATCTTTTTGGCATGCTGTTAATTGCCTTGGGAGTAATCTTTCTGCTGCATAACCTTGGCCTGGCAGAAGTGGATATCGGCTATATTTTCCGCACCTACTGGCCGGTGTTCTTGCTCTTCTGGGGCTTTAACCTCCTCCCGCGCCCCAGCGCCAAAGGCTTTTCCTTGGGGGAGTTCCTGCCGGCAGCTGTTCTTTTATTCCTCGGCGCAGCTTTTCTCCTGCGGAACCTTGGTCTGATTGACCTTAATCTCCGCATATTCATGAAATTTTTCTGGCCTGTGGTCTTAATACTCGCCGGTTTGAGCCTCTTACGCGGAAAAACCGCAAACATCAGTGGGGAACGGGTAGCATTTATGAGCGGTCTTGAGCTCAAAAAAATGCCCTGGTCCTTAAAGGAAAACGACAGTTTTTTTGCCGTGATGGGCGGTATGGAGCTCGATCTGCGCCAGGCAAAGCTCCCTCCTGGTGAAGCGGTACTTGATCTTGCAGCGGTAATGGGAGGGATCGAAGTGACCATCCCCGAAGGGCTGCCTGTTACCTGTGAAGCGACGGCTGTGCTCGGCGGCATCGATTTCTTAAATGAAGAGATCGGTGGGCTGATCGCAGCAAGAAAATTTGAAGCAAATGCCCCTGGAGATCCTAACGCTGTTTATCCCCACAGCTTGTATATCCAATCGCGGGCGATCCTGGGCGGGATAACGATTAGACAGTAAGAATCAATCTTAAATTATACCGTATGCTGATTTGATACCTCCAGGCAGACAGTCTAATTAATTTTAAAATTAGATTGTCTGCCTGGAGGTTTTTTTATGTACTTTTGATGTGGTTCCTGTTGCAGCAGCAGGATATAAATAATCTGATACAAGGTTTTAACATATTTTATGCTTTCAGAATACTATATATAAGGAAAAAAGGTTTTAACCTTCACTTGAAATTCAAGGAGGAGAAGCGTAATGGAAAGAAAACATGACCACAAAAAAATTATTGCACAAACTCATGTGCATGAATTTTTAGGCAGTGTCATGAATCCAAAAGAAGATGTTGAACCCCACAACCACAGATTTGCAGGCATCAGCAGTGAAGAGATCCCCGTAAATGGCGGCCATGTCCACGAAATTTTAACCAATATCGACTTTTACGAGGGCCATCTCCATGAATTAGGGGTAAGAACAGGGCTGCAGATACCTGTAGGGAACAACAGGCATGTGCACTTTGCCGAGGGAACGACAACATTTAATGCCAATCATACTCACAATTATCAATTCGCTACCCTGATTGACGATCCGATAGGAGAATGACCAAGTAATTGATGATTGGTGTGAAGGATAAAGGAGGGAAGCAGGGCTATGCAGGCCCAAAAATTTAACGGAACCGTGTACGTCAGTAAATACAAGGAGGATATAAAGAGCATGAACGGGTCTCTAAAAAACGATTCTTCCGCAAAAAAGGATTGGGGCTGGGAAGACCGCGAGAAGAATAAGAAAAAAGATAAAAAATGCCCCCACCTGCCTGGAACCCTTTT
>JAAZDR010000303.1 GCA_012512705.1 Bacillota bacterium | reverse complement strand
GATAAGACATGAGGATAAAAAATACATAGAAGTTATCCAGGAGGGGAAAAGATGTCTGCTGAAAATAAATCCTATAGCTATAAGAGAAATAGAAAAGAAATTATGGATAGTTTAAAACGCATTGAAGGACAAGTGCGCGGCATTCAAAAAATGGTTGATGAGAGAAGGTATTGCGTGGATGTCCTCACACAAATTGCTGCTGCAAGGATGGCTTTAGCGAGGGTGGCTCTGATAATACTTGAGGATCATACCCTCGGCTGTGTCTGCAGCGCTATTGTAGAAGAAGAACATAAGCATGAAGCTGTGGAAGAGCTGCTTGATGTAATTAAAAAATTTATTCGCTAAAAAGCCCTAGAGATTTTTGCTGTGATATGCTCTCCAGGGCTTTTAACTTTTTAATATACTACTAAACCTAACAGCCTTTCCCGAAAGTATATTCAGGATCAATATTAACCTTTTTCAAGCGCGTTGAGTTTAAGACAACATTAAGCGAGCTGGCGGCCATCGCCGCTGCGCCAATAATAGGATGGATAAGCCCCAGGAATGCTGCTGGGATGGCGACAGCGTTGTAAATCCAGGCCCAGAAATAATTTTCCTTGATCTTTTTAAAGGTTGCCCGGGAGAGCTTTATTCCAGTAACCACCGCACTTAACTCTCCACGAATGAGAGTAATATCCGCTGCTTCAATAGCGATATCCGTGCCGGTTCCAATGGCAATACCGACATTAGCCTGTTTTAGTGCAGGCGCATCGTTTATGCCATCACCGACCATCGCTACTGTTCCGTACTCCTCCTGCAGCTTCTTGATTTCATTTACCTTCCCGTCAGGGAGAACTTCAGCGATTACCCTGCTAATGCCAACTTTTTGGGCAATCGCAGCTGCCGTCCTCTGGTTATCACCGGTGATAATCGCTGTTTTTATGCCCATCTCTTCAATTTCGGCGATCGCTGCTATTGAATCTTCTTTAAGAGTATCCGCTACGGCAATGATACCAGCAATTTCTCCGTCAACAGCAACAAGCATCGTTGTTTTTGCTTCGTCCTCTAACCTTTCAAGCTCTTTGTAAAGATGTTCATAATCGACTTTTCCTTCAACCATTAATTTACGGCTGCCGACAAGAACCCTCTTACCGTTAATAATCCCCTGAACGCCTTGACCAGCTATAGCAACAAAATCATTAACTTCTTGTAAGACGATATCCTTTTCCTTCGCCTTCTCCACAACCGCTTCACCTAGGGGGTGCTCGGAAGCCGCTTCAATACTGCCGGCAAATAGGAGCAGCTCCGTTTCACTGTAGCCATTGAAAGTTAAAATATCGGTAACCGCTGGCTTGCCCTTAGTGATTGTACCTGTCTTGTCAAAAGCGATTATCTGTACATCTTTCATCGTCTGTATTGCTTCACCGTTTCGAATTAGCACGCCTTTTTCCGCACCTACGCCGCTGCCAACCATAAGCACTGTCGGTGTCGCCAGCCCTAGTGCGCAGGGGCAGGAGATTACAAGGACTGCGATCGTTGCCAACACAGTAAGGGAGAAGTAGGGCAGATCAGGATTTGTCCAGGGAAAGTTAAAAAATTTGATCACTCCGAGATGAAACTCTGGAAATAAGCTCCAGGAAACAAAGGCACCGATTGAAATAAGGATCACAGCCGGGACAAAATAACCAGTCACCCGATCGGCAAATTCTTGGATAGGGATCTTTGTCCCCTGGCATTCTTCGACCATTTTAATTACCTGGGCGAGAAAAGTATCCTTGCCAACCTTCGTCGCTTTAACACGAAGAATTCCTTGCCTATTAATCGTTGCCCCAATAACCTCGTCGCCCTCCTTTTTATCAACGGGGATAGATTCTCCGGTGGCCATTGATACATCGACACTGCTCTCGCCGCTGACCACAATACCATCCGTGGGGATCTTCTCACCTGGGCGCACAATCATCACTGTTCCCACCTCTAGTTCTTCAACAGGGATCTCTTTTTCCTCTCCATCAACAAGAATACGCGCCGTTTTGGCCTCCATCTCCAGCAGTTTTTTGATTGCCTGGGAAGCCCTGCCTTTGGCCTTAGTCTCTAAAAATCTACCAACCATGTGAAAAGTCATAATTGTTGTCGCCATTTCTATAAATGACGATATCGGCAGCCAGAATCCTAAAAAATTCAAAATATAGGGTACTGCCGAACCCATAGTTACAAGAGTGTCCATATTGGGGCTAAGATTTTTGAGCGCCTTCCAGGTAGCAAGGTGGGTCGGGGCGCCAATAATAAAAATTACAGGGAAACCCAAAACAGCGATAATCGGAAAGTAGCCGGGGATGGGAACAATAAACATATGGGTGATCATTAAGATCATTACCGGGGCGGCAAAAGCGATCGACAACCACATCCGCCTTGCTGCAGCAGTAATCTTTTCTTCATCAGCATCTTTTTTTACTTCCCGTTCCTCATCAACTACTGCATAGCCTGCTGCCTGGATTACTTCTTTTAGCGTATGCTGTCCTACTTCCCCCGGACTGTATTTAACTGTGGCCTTTTCCGCGGCAAAATTAACGTGGGCTTCGCTGACGCCTTGCGTTTTAGCCAAATTTTTCTCCACCCGCTGGGCACAAGCGACGCAACTCATCCCAGAAATTTTCAAAGTAACTGTCTGCAAATGATCGTCTGCTAAATGCCCCTCGTATCCAGCCTCCTTTACAATACTGACCATCTCTTCCTCTTTAATGAGCTGGGGATCAAATTCTACATAAGCCTTCTCCACGGCAAAATTAACGTGGGCCTCCTTTATACCTTTGCTTTTTTGTAGTGCTTTCTCTACCCGCTGAGCGCAAGAGGTGCAGCTCATCCCTTTAATATCTATAGTAGCGTGAGCTAGATGCTCCAATCCATATTCAACTTGTGTCATCTAGATTTTCACTCCTTCCTCTTCTCTTACAAATTCGCTATACCCCTAGAGGGTATCCTTGTCCAATTATACATCCTATATTCCCTAGCTGTCAAGGATGTGTGGCCGTCATTTATAATGTTAAATAATATGTAGCATATGCCATCATTTAATTCAGCTTATAAATATCTTATAATATGGTTAGTATTTATAAACATTTTTCTATGGAAGGAGATTTACATATGCCAGAAGGAACCCTGAATATAATTCGGGAAAGAAGGAGCGTGCGCCGTTTCCTTCCCAAACCTGTGCCTAGAGAAGTTTTATTAAAACTCATCGATTGCGCACGCTATGCCCCTTCAGCGCATAACCAGCAGCCATGGGAGTTTGTAATTATTACTGACACGCAGATTAAAAAAACAATTGCCGAATTAACCGATTACGGGAAATTCATTGCTGATGCTCCAGCATGTATCGCTGTTTTCTGCCGCGAAACGAAATTTAATATTGAAGACGGGTCTGCCGCAGTCACTTATATCCTTCTTGCTGCTGAGGCCCTCGGACTGGGAACATGCTGGGTCGCTGGCAATAAAAAATTTTATGCCGAAGAGGTGGCGCGTATCCTTGAAGCGACGCAAGGTTTGGTGCTGCACACCTTGATTCCGGTAGGATACCCAGCTCACAAGCCGTCAGCGCATAAGAGGGACCTGGAAGAAATGCTGCACTGGAATAAATTTTAAAAGCGTTCAAGTAATATCAAGAAGCACCTCGTGCACAGAAAATAGAAAGCGGGGTGCTTTTTATGTCAAATTATAAGTGCAGCTATTAAGCTAGAGCTAAAAATTTTTAAATTAGCTGTATAGCTATTAATTTTATGATAAATTAAAAGAAAAGAAATTTCTTAATTATAATTGCTGGTGGCTTGTTC
>JAAZDR010000302.1 GCA_012512705.1 Bacillota bacterium | reverse complement strand
GCCCCTTTTACTAAACTATATTTACGGTCTCGGTGGCCGAGATCTAAACCAGGAACTGATTAAAAGAGCAGCCCAGAAATTAATCGAAACTGCCGAATCCGGGGAAATAAAACAAACTGTAAACTACCTGGGTTTACGGGAATAGGGGGGTACAAAGTGTCCTTAAAATTAAAAGATTTGACTAATAAACGCGAACACCTAACTGGCGGTCACCGTATGTGCGCCGGCTGTGGTGCACCGATCGCTGTCCGCCAGATAACGCTAGCTGCTCCTGAAGATGCTGAGCTCGTTATCTGCAACCCTACAGGCTGTCTGGAGGTTTCCACTACAATATTTCCTTACACAGCGTGGCGGTCATCCTATATACACAATGCCTTTGAGAATGCAGCGGCAACTTTAAGCGGTGTAGAAACTGCTTATCGTTCTTTAAAGGAGCAAGGAAAAATCAATACAGATTACCGTTTTATCGCTTTCGGCGGTGACGGGGGAACATATGATATCGGCTTCCAATCCCTCTCCGGCGCTATGGAACGCGGACATCGCATGGTCTATGTGTGTTATAACAACGAAGCATATATGAATACCGGCATCCAACGCTCTGGTGCCACCTCATATGCCTCCTGGACTACTACCAGTCCGGTAGGGAAAGACAGCTTTGGCAAACCTCAATTTCGCAAGGATCTCACTTATATTGTCGCTGCCCATGGTATACCCTACGTAGCTCAGGCATCAATCAGCCACTGGCGTGACTTGGTCAATAAAGCAAGAAAGGCTTTTGAAGCCGATGGACCGGCCTTTATTAATGTCCTCGCTCCTTGTCACCGCGGCTGGCGCTTCCCGATGAACAAAACAGTAGAGATAGCTAGTCTAGCGGTACAAACCTGTGCCTGGCCGCTGTATGAGGTGGAAAATGGCAAATGGAACCTTACCGTAAAAGTACGTAACAAAAAGCCACTTGTTGAATATCTACAATCACAGGGGCGTTTTGCCCACCTCTTCCGTGGCCCAGAACATCAAAAAATCCTCGAAAACTTTCAACGCTTTGTAGACGAGGAATGGGAACGTCTTCTTAAGCGGTGCAACGGATAAATGCAGATAGAAATGCCACCCATAATGGGTGGCATTTCTATCTGCCCCTAAATCTTCGCCCGTTACCCGCTCCCCGCCCGTGCCCATGTCCATGGCCTTGCGGCGAACCAGATATGGTAAAGTGTCCACCTTCAATGCGAATAGCCTTACCTTGAACAAAAGCTTCAGCAATTTTCGTTCGTGCCTCGGTCAGCAGCCTCTGGAAAGTAGGGCGCGAGATAGCCATACGCGCCGCACAATCCTCCTGATCAAGGCCCTCTAGATCTTTCAATCTAACCGCTTCCAACTCTTCAACAGTCAGTCGCACCTCTTCTAATTCCCGCAGGGGAACCCCTGCGGGTTTAAAGTATGTCAATGTCGGCATATATTCTACACGGCGACATTTTTTCGGTCTGGGCATATTAATCATCCCCTTAAACATGGTCAGCCAACAATATCCGTTTACCCATGTAAGTAATAATAAAATTATAACCTTGTTCTGCTAATTCGTCAATTCATGCTAAGCGCTAGCTCTCCTACGGTAAAATACCGATGAGCAGTCCAATCAAAACACCGCCAACAATACCCAAGGTCGCGTAATGGCCCTCTTCCGCGAATGTATGGGCATCCGGTATCAGTTCATCACAAACGATATAGAGCATTGCGCCAGCAGCAAAACCTAAAGACAAACTCAAAAATGTTGAGGAGATACTGCCAACATAACCACCGATCCATGCCCCGATGCCCATAGGCAGCCCTGCTAAAAAAGTTGCTGCCATCACTTTCCATGGACGGGCTTTTCCAATTAACATTGTTGTCGCCATGGCAACACCTTCGGGAATGTTATGTACTGCCATGATTAGAGCCAACCCGTTCCCTAGCTCTGTTGTAGATGCATATCCAGCACCAATAGCAAGCCCTTCAGGAATATTATGTAAAGCAATGCCGATTCCTAATAATACCCCTGCTTTTAAATAACGTGCACCCTCACCTTCACGAAATATGAGATGCAGATGAGGAAAGATTATATCTAAAAACCAGAGAACTAATATGCCGAGGGTAAGCCCTAAGATACCCTGGCTTCTGCCTCCGATCTCAAAAGCCTCCTGGAGTAGCTCTAAGAAAATAACCACCAGCATTATACCTGCAGATAAACCTAGAATTAAGCTCAGGGTTGTTCTGTGTGGCTTTCGAAATAATAGGGAAAGCATTCCCCCGCTTCCGGTCCCGATCACTCCTGCAAATAATCCCAAAAGCGTAACTTCCACTAAAAAATCAATTTCCATTAGATTGCCTCCTGTTTTATATACTTATGAAAATGGTTCTCATTAAATTATAGTATAGAGTCTAATTTCTTACCATCTTATTTAAAATATTTTTTAGGATTAACCAGCTGCTAATATTTTCAAAGCAAAATAAAAAGGCTTCCCGGTTGGCCTCATGTTCTGGGAAACCCTTATTTCAATATAAAGCTTAAAAATTAACTGAGCTTAAAAATTTTTGGTAGAGAACGCTTGTGGACACTGTTCACCTCTAGCAGTTGAATTCTATCTGCTGCACTGCTCTTTTCGCCAAGGAGGTAGCTATCAATCTGCGCATAACTTAGCCCCAGCTCTTCTTCGTCAGTCTGCCCGGACCATAGACCCCCGGAAGGGGGTTTGTTGAGCACGCGCTCAGGAATCTCCAAATAACGAGCCAGACGATAGACCTCTTTTTTTACAAGGTCAGCAAGAGGCAAAAAATCACAAGCGCCGTCCCCATGCTTTGTAAAATAGCCTATCCTATATTCGCTTTTATTGCTCGTTCCAATAACGCGGTAATGGTAAAGAGCGGCGAAATAATAAAGAACAATCATTCTCAGCCGTGGCTTAATATTCGCCCTTACAAGCTTTAAACTATCGTCTGTGCTTAATTTCCCTTCCTCTTCATCAGCTAAAGACTCCAGAATTTTGTCATAAGGGGCATCCAGATTTACCCTACGCACAGGAAACCGCAACTTTGAGGCCACAAGTTCAGCATCCTCATGGTCTTCAGGAGAGCTATGGCAAGGCATTATTACACCCAAGCAATTCTCAGCAAAGGCACGACGACAGAGAGCAGCGACAACTGCAGAATCAAGACCGCCGCTCAGTCCAAAAACTGCCCCTTTGCCACCGCTTGCTTCAACTTGTTCCTTTAACCAGCTTGTTAACTCAGCGGCCAATGTTCTCTCGTCGCTCATCTTCATACCTTTCCCTCTCTTTTCCCAGGCACATTATAGAACTTGCTTGTTCCCCCCACTTATGCTATAGTCCAAAAAAGAAGACAGTTCCTTTAAGAATTAAAAAAAGGGAGAAACCTGATGCAATTCAAAAAAACACGCCTTTTGTTATGGTTATTGTTAACTATACCATATGTTTTTACTTATTTCCACCGTGTCGCGCTGAATGTCATCGCTGATCAGCTAATGGCTGATTTTGCTCTTTCAGCAACGGTCTTAGGGAACCTTGCTGCGATCTATGCTTACATGTATCTGGTAATGCAGATTCCTGGAGGAGCCCTTGTTGACCGTCTAGGGCCGCGCAGAATTGCCAGCGCCTGTACATTTCTGTTGGGATGCGGCTCACTTGTCTTTGCTTCTAGCACAACCAGTTTTATGCTTTTTACCGGCCGTTTCCTGGTAGGGCTTGGTGGCTCAATCCTGCTTATAAACATATTCAAGTTTCAATCAAACTGGTTTGAAGAAAACGAGTTTGGGACGATGACCGGTATCGCCCTGTTGATAGGAAATCTAGGAGCGATCTTCGCCTCGCGACCGCTAGCTTATGCTGCAGAGAATTTTAGCTGGCAGATAGCTTTTATGACCATCGGTTTTTTATCAATCATTATTGCTCTTATTAGTCACTTAACGATAAAAGACACACCTGCCGCAGCCGACTTTGTTTTAAAGAAAAAAGATAACCCTAAGACAGCAAAAAATGCCGCAAGTCCTCCTGTAAACGGAGCAATATTAGCCTTACGGAACCCCCACATCTGGCCCCCGTTTTTTATTAATTTCGGAGTCTATGGAAGTTTTATGGCTTTTTCTGCCACCTGGGGAGTTCCATATTTGATGCAAGTTTACAGCTTAACTAGGGAACACGCCTCTACACTGATGCTCCTTGCCGCCTTGGGGATGATGTTTGGCTCACCAGCAATAGGATTTCTCTCTGATTACCTGCTTAAAAGAAAAATGCCTGTATATTCCATGCTCATTCTCTACTGTTTGATATGGATAATGCTCTTAGCCTGGCCTGGCGGAAAGCTGCCTCTTGTGCTTCTATATCCTTTAAATTTACTTTTAGGGTTCGGCGCTGCCGCAATAGTTCCAATCAATGCTTACGCTAAGGAAATTAGCCATCCAGCCATTACTGGCTCAGGCACTGCAACAGCGAACATGGGGAGTTTTTTAGGGATCGCTGTCGTTCAATCACTTTTTGGCTATCTTCTTGACTTAAACTGGACTGGACTGTCTATCAATGGTGTAAAGTATTACCCCCTAGAAGCTTATCGCTTAGGCCTATTACTCTGCCTGGTCTGCTCCCTCTTATCCCTTTCTATGACCGTTTTCCTTAAAGAAACAAATGGAGAAAATATCTACTACCGTTTGCTAAAAGAACAAAAAACAGACGGGAAGTCAAAGGCTTACCCCTCTAATTAGATACTCCTGCAGAGAGAGGATCACTGGCTCTCCACCTTGATGCAGATCCTGGAGAATGTTTAAAACCGCCTTAGTTGTATCAAGGGAAGTTAAACAGGGAATATTGTATTCTACCGCTGTACGACGAATACGAAAGCCATCTCTCTCCGGCTGTTTCCCACGGGTTAAGGTATTGACAACAAGGTCGATCTTCCCTTCCCGAATAATATCAATAATGTTTAGCGCACCATTAGTAGGCTCTTCGGAAACTTTTCGCACCACTTCTACCTCTATGCCCAGCCCTTTCAAAGCACGGGCCGTTCCTTCAGTGGCAAATATCCTGTAACCAAGTTCAGCAAATCCCTGCAAAATCGAAAGTGCTTCCTCTTTATCCTTATCGGCAATAGTAGCCAGTATTGAGCCTTCAGGGGGAAGATTAAAGCCTGAAGCAACGAGTGCTTTATACAAGGCATGTGAAAAGCTTCTGTCAATACCGATCACTTCTCCGGTAGACTTCATCTCCGGACCAAGACCGATATCGAGCTCATCGATCTTGGCAAAAGAGAATACCGGGGCTTTAACGGCGACATGCTCTTTCGCTGGGTAAAGTCCTCCGGCAAAACCAAGACTTTCCAAGCTATGGCCCAGGCAAACCTTTGTAGCCAACTTAACTAAAGGAATACCGGTAACTTTACTTATAATCGGCACAGTACGGCTAGAACGGGGGTTTACTTCCAGAACGTAAAGGGCTCCTTGATGAACAACAAACTGAATATTAATAATACCCTTTACCTGTAGTGCTCGTGCAAGAAGTTCAGTATAGCGAACAATTTCGTCCGTTATCTGTAGAGTTATATTCTGAGGAGGGTAAACAGCAATACTGTCACCAGAATGAACACCAGCACGCTCGATATGCTCCATAATTCCGGGAATAAGAACTGTTTCGCTATCAGAGACAGCATCAACTTCTAGTTCCACACCTTTTAGGTATTTATCGATAAGAACCGGGTGATGCGGGGAAACTTTCACCGCCCAACCCATATATTCTTGCAGCTCTTTTTGGTTGTAAACAATCTCCATCGCTCGTCCACCTAGAACATATGAAGGACGCACAAGAACCGGATAACCGATTCTCTCAGCAACCTGCAGCGCCTCTACTGTAGAATTTGCTGAAGCACCGGGAGGCCTTTTTAAACCTAGTTCTCCAAGCAGTTTGTCAAATTTGTCACGGTCTTCAGCAGTATCAATATCCTCTACAGCTGTTCCAAGAATTTTTACACCGGCTTTTCGTAAAGGTTCAGCAAGATTAATCGCTGTTTGCCCTCCGAATTGAACAATTACACCATCGGGATTTTCCAATTCAATAACGTGCAAAACGTCCTCCACATGTAGCGGTTCAAAATAAAGGCGGTCAGAGGTATCAAAATCTGTAGAAACTGTCTCTGGATTGTTATTAATAATAATCGTCTCAATCCCTTCTTCACGCAGTGCCCATACAGAATGCACAGAACAATAATCAAACTCAATTCCCTGTCCGATGCGTATCGGTCCAGAACCGAGAACGATAACTTTCTTCCTGCTGCTCGGCTGCACCTCATTCTCCCCATCATAGCAAGAATAAAAATACGCTGTTGAAGAATCAAACTCTGCAGCACAGGTATCCACCATCTTATATACCGGCTCAATCCCTAAAGCTTTACATTGTGCCCGTACTTCGCCCTCCCCGATACCGCTTAAGGCGGTAATTGCAGAATTAGGGAACCCAAAGCGCTTGGCCCGGCGCAAAAGCTCTTCCGGCAGCTGCTGAACTTTTTTCTCAGCGAGTGCTGTTAAGTCCTCTTCCAATTTTATAATGTTCTTAACCTTTGACAGGAAGAAAGGATCAATCTTGCTCAATTTGGATATTTCTTCAATTGTCATCCCCCGTCTCAAAACTTCGCCAACTATAAACAGACGCTCATCATCAGGCTTCTGCAAGCGTTCTTTAATCTCCGTTAAGGAAAGATTATCGT
>JAAZDR010000301.1 GCA_012512705.1 Bacillota bacterium | reverse complement strand
CGTCCTTACCAAGGACGCGCTCTGGCCTCCTGAGCTACGTGAGCATGTATTGGTTGCGGGGGCAGGATTTGACCCTGCGACCTCCGGGTTATGAGCCAGACGAGCTACCTGACTGCTCCACCCCGCGTTAACGTCAACAAACGTCAAAAGAATAGAGAATTGGAGCGGGTGATGGGAATCGAACCCACGTTACTGGCTTGGGAAGCCAGCGCTCTACCATTGAGCTACACCCGCGAGAGCGATATTGATTATACAATGATTTAACTAAAAAGTCAACCCTTACATTAAATAGAGCGTTTACTTTTGCCTTACTTCCAAATATCGCTCCAGCTTTCTTTTTACCCGCTGCAAAGCATTATCAATAGATTTTACATGCCGCTTAAGTTCAATGGCGATCTCCTGGTACGATTTACCATCAAGATAAAGAGTTAAAACTTTCCATTCCAGGTCACTAAGAATCTCACCCATTTTAAATTCAATATCATGATACTCTTCTCTATTTATCATCAGTTCCTCAGGATCCGTAACCTTGCTGCCAGACAAAATATCAAGCAGAGTGCGGTCCGAATCTTCATCATAAATTGGCTTATTTAAAGACACATACGAGTTAAGGGGGATATGTTTCTGGCGAGTTGCCGTTTTAATCGCGGTGATAATCTGTCGCGTAATACATAACTCCGCGAAAGCACGGAAAGAAGAGAGCTTGTCTCCCCTAAAATCACGAATAGCCTTATAAAGTCCGATCAAGCCTTCTTGAATAATATCCTCACGGTCAGCCCCAATTAGGAAATAGGAACGCGCTTTAGCTTTCACAAAATTCTTATACTTATTAATAAGAAACTCAAGAGCGAGGGTGTCTCCATCTTTGGCCTTGTTTGCGATATCTTCATCCGTTTGTATGTCATACGGTATTGTAACCCCCTGGTTATCTTTTATCTCTTGAGCAGATAAATTCACTAAAATCGCCTCCGTTTAGAGTTTTGGAGCTTGTGTTATATTATATCTTATGCTCTTTTAAAACGTCAAGTTTTTAGTCTCCAGAGGTTAGGAACGACGCCACTTTTCAAACAGTTCCTTAATATCGTGATCAAGGTGGCCGTGGCGGGGATTCTTAGTCTCAAACTTCTTTGTTTCTAAATAATCTTTTCGCATTTCGTTTTTCCATTTTCTAATGAGCTTTTTTAGCTCTCGTGCTGAAATTCTGCGTGCTCCTTTACCAAGGATCATGCTTTGCTCCAAAGCATCTGATGAAGCTACTGCAACATCGTATTCATCCACTAACGGCCGGATAATACGCTCAATCAGGTTGTCCGCTGTTTCGCCCTCTTTAGTATAGATAATTTCAACTGGACCTAAACGGATATGGGTTTCCTGCTGCCCTTTAACTTTATATGCATCAAAGACAATAATAATTTTATGCCAGAGACCTGGAGAACATTCCTGTAAGACCTGGATTAATTTACAACGAGAAGCCCCAAAATTTGCCTGCTTTAAAGCAGATAGTTCCGGCCAGTTGTTAATAATATTATATCCGTCAACAATTAATAGCTGGAGCATTTTACACCTGCCATCCCGCACGGCAGCGAAAGACCTCGTACATAAGAAGAGCTCCGGCTACTCCGGCATTAAGTGAAGAGACCTTTCCACGCATCGGTATCGACAAAAGGAAATCACAGTTTTTACGTACCAAAGGAGAGATACCCTTGCCTTCGCTACCGATAATTAAGGCTAATGGAACAGAAAAATCTCCCTTGTAATAGGGCGCTGTATCCTGACTTTCAGCTTCACTGCCAAAAATCCATAAGCCTTGTTTTTTTAAATATTTTACTGTCTGGACAAGGTTAACAACCCGAGCTACCGGAATATGGGAAAGTGCCCCTGATGCGGCTTTATACACCACTGCCGTGATGCCGACTGCCCGACGTGAAGGGATGACTACACCGTGCACGCCCACCGCCTCCGCCGTTCGCAGCAGAGAGCCGAAATTGCCTGGATCTTGTATATGGTCAAGGATGAGCAGAAACGGTTTTTCCTGCAGCTTAACAGCTCGCTCCAAGAGATTTTCTGGTGTAGTGTAGCTATACGGTTCTAGGTATGCTAATACTCCCTGATGCTGTCGAAAACCCTTGGCTAAAAGCCGAAACTTTTCTGTCTCCAAACTGTACCAGGGGATCCCCTGTGCATTAACCATTTCTATCAGCTGTTCAACAATTTTACCTTTTATCCCGCGTTGTAAAAAAAGCCTGTTCACTAAACCAGCCTGAAGAGCTTCAGCTACAGGCCGACGACCATATACCATTTCCTGCTCTTTGTTTTTCATGGATAAGCTCCTACATAGCGCAAAAAATCACCAAGCTGTTATCCCCCTTTTGCAACATTTCTCCATTTACCACACGACATCTCGCCTTCAGGACAGGAGCCTTCGCTGACACAGGGGGGGGCTGCTTTTTGGAAAAGCAGCGGGGCGACCTTTCGCACCTGCTCTAACATAGTCTCCGCCAAACGGCGAATTTCCCACTGGGCACGGTTACATCCACGCAAGCGGAAAAAATGAAGTAAACTGCGGGCATTCATTGTTACCACAATCTTCGTCTCACAAGCATTGGGTAAAATATAGCGGGCGTCTTCCCGAGGAACGAACTCGCTGAGTTTTTGATAGGCACGGCGAATCTTTTCCATTTCTGCAACGTAATAGTCTTCCATCCCTTTCTTAACAACTGAAGGGGGGATAATATATGAAAAGTTATGTTCATCAACATAGCGCTGTGATTTTTGAGAATAAGAAGCTAATCGATGGCGCACTAGCTGGTGTGTAAGTGCGCGGCTTACGCCTTCAATAGCGAAAGTAAAGCTGGCATGCTCTAAGGGCGATTCATGTCCCATCTCCAGCAACCTGGAGATAAAGCTCTCCACTTTTTCCGGCGTAAACTTTTCCCTGATCTCTTTAACCCCTGCTGTAGAATAACAAAGCCTGGCGGCCGCAGCTACAGTCTTTTCTGGCTCTGGCGTATGACTGATAATCTCTACCTTTAACATTTTCTCCTCCCCCGGTTGTTTTTTGTTTTCTTTACCTAATACCCCCGCTCACTGGAATTACCTCTCGTAACGCCAGCGCGGACCATGGGGGGTATCCTCGACAACAATTCCCCTCTTCTGCAACTGATCGCGAATACGGTCCGCCTTGGCGAAATCTCTATTTTTTCGCGCGCTCTCTCGCTCAGCAAGTAGGCGCTCGATCTCTTCTTCTCCTTCTCCTTGCACCTCATGCTCCTGGAAAGTTAATATTCCCAGGACACTATCGATCTCCCGATAAAAATTTAGTAATGTCTCCAAAACTTTTTTCCCTTGCACTGTCGTGTGGTCAAGGTATATGTTCGCCTCCCAAGCAAGGGTAAAAAGATGGGAAAGTGCGTCAGCAGAGTTAAAGTCATCATCCATCGCCTGGATAAATTTTTCCCGTGTCTCCGCGATCTTAGCCAACATCTTTTGATCGTCATTACCAGCCTGTAGCGTAACATGTTGTAAGCGGTTATGCACATTAAATAAAAGCAGGTTCAGGCGTTCCAAGCTTGAACGTGACTGCTGAAGCTGCTCCTCACTAAAATTAATCGGATTGCGATAATGGGCTGATAGCATAAAAAAACGCAGAACTTTTGGATCATAACTGCGACGTAGTTCCCTTACCGTCAGAAAATTACCAAGGGATTTTGACATCTTCTGCTTATCGATATTCAAATATCCGACATGTAACCAATAGCGGACAAAAGGTTTCCCGGTAGCCCCCTCACTCTGAGCAATCTCGTTTTCATGATGCGGAAAAATCAAATCTGGCCCTCCACCGTGAATATCTATTGTTTCTCCTAAATAATGCATCGCCATTGCCGAACATTCTATATGCCAGCCAGGGCGTCCTTTGCCCCAGGGGCTCGCCCAAGCCGGTTCACCTGGCTTTTGTTTTTTCCAAAGCACAAAATCCAAGGGATTGCGTTTACGCGGATCCACTTCGATGCGTGCTCCAGCCTCTAGCTCTTCCAACCTCTGATGGGAAAGTTTGCCATAATCTTTAAACTTTACTGTATCATAATATACTTCCCCATCAACCTCATAAGCAAGACCATTAGCTATGAGCCTTTCGATCAGCTTGATAATGCTAGGAATATGCCTGGTTGCGCGGGGATGGTGATCCGCAGGCTGCACACCGAGTGCTTGTGCATCCTCATTATAAGCTTTAATAAATCGTTCGGCGAGCTCTTCTACCGAAATTCCAAGCTCATGAGCACGCCTGATCATCTTGTCATCAATATCGGTAAAATTCTGTACATAGGCAACCTGGTAACCCCGGTATTTAAGGTAGCGACGGATGAGATCAAAAATAATAAAAACACGAGCATTGCCGATATGAAAGTAATCATAAACTGTAGGGCCGCAGGCATAGATTCCAATCCGGCCATTTCTGCCAGGTTTTAACACCTCTTTTTTTCGTGTCAGCGTATTATATAGCCTTATGGTCATTTTGTCTTTCCCCTTTAGATTGATTTTTTTCAAGCATTATCCGCAAATCGTCGATTTGACCTTGTAGTTTTTTAAACATCTCCGCTACTGGATCCGGAAGGTCAGTATGGTTCAAATCAACACTATTGACGCGCTTCCCACGGTAAAGAACTACACGCCCGGGAATACCGACAACGGTCGATCCCGCAGGGACAGAACGGAGCACTACCGAACCGGCTCCAATTTTTGCATAATCACCGATTTCAATAGGCCCGAGAACCTTGGCTCCAGAGCCGATGACAACATTATTACCTACTGTAGGATGCCGTTTGCCCTTTTCTTTCCCTGTTCCACCAAGAGTAACACCCTGATAAAGGGTTACATTATCACCGATCTCCGTTGTCTCTCCGATAACCACGCCCATGCCGTGATCAATAAACAGCCCTTCCCCAATCTGTGCTCCAGGATGTATCTCGATGCCGGTCAGAAAACGGGAAAACTGCGAAATAAGGCGTGGAATTAAGACCAGCCCCTTCTTGTAAAGAAAATGAGCTAAACGGTGTAAAATAATCGCATGTAAACCCGGATAGCACAGGATAACTTCTAGTTTATTTTTGGCTGCAGGATCCCTCTCAAAAACAGCTTCGATATCCCTCTTGAGTCTGCCGAACATAGCCCATCAGCCTCCAGTAATTTTTTAAGTTAAAATAAAAACCATCTCCAGTGCCACGCACAGAGACGGTTCAACCACCGCGGTTCCACCCTGCTTGGATAGCAGTTTAAACTTGCTATCCCTCTTCAGCCGGTAACGGTGGCTACCGGAAACCCATAATCAAATGGCATCTGTACCATTTTTTCCGGGCTCGG
>JAAZDR010000300.1 GCA_012512705.1 Bacillota bacterium | reverse complement strand
TGCATAGAGTTGATCTTTCTATTTACTAAAAAATTGAAATCCTTTATAATCTAACTAACTTCCCCTTAAGGACGGTGAATTTATATTGCCAGAACTAGTAAAAAAAGCAGTCATACCAGCAGCTGGACTGGGGACAAGGTTTTTGCCGGCTACAAAAGCTCAGCCTAAGGAGATGCTGCCCATTGTAGATAAACCAACAATTCAATATGTTGTTGAGGAAGCAGTTGAAGCTGGGATTAATGAGATTTTAATAATTACGGGTCGCAATAAAAGGGCAATCGAAGATCATTTTGATCATTGTTTGGAAATTGAAACAGCACTCGAAGAGAAAGGGGAAAATGCACAGTTAAAGATGATACGCCGCATCTCAGAGATGGCAGAGATCCATTATGTGCGCCAGAGGGAACCGCTGGGTCTGGGACATGCAATCTACTGTGCGCGGACTTTTGTAGGCAACGAACCTTTTGCTGTCCTCCTTGGTGATGATATTATAGACAGTTCAGTGCCCTGTATTCAACAGCTTCTCAATCTTTACGAGGAACTTGGCGGGGGGGCGATTCTCGGTGTTCAGCATGTTGCTCCTGCTGACGTCCATAAATACGGGATCGTAAACGTGGAGAAAACAAAAGATTCTGTTTATAAAGTGAAAGGTTTGCTGGAAAAACCATCTTCAGAAGATGCTCCTTCCAATCTGGCTGTGTTAGGCCGCTATATAATCAACCCACAAGTATTCCAGATCCTTGAAAAAACACCACCTAAAACAGGTGGTGAGATACAGCTGACAGATGCCCTGAATAGTTTGGCACAATTACAGCCAGTCTGGGCGCTGAATTTTGAGGGAAGACGTTATGACATTGGTGATAAACTGGGTTTTTTAAAGGCAACGGTTGAGTTCGCCCTGAAGCGTAAAGACCTAGGCGAGGATTTCAAAACGTATCTTTTGACCTTGTTAAAGGGAGAAACAGCTAATTCGCCTCATTCTTAAAACCCAGGCGGAAATGAGCAAGTGACTCTTCAAATTCCTTAGTTGGTTTAACCCGCCAAAGCTCATTTTCTATTAGAATTTTCCAGCGTTCATTTTCCAGCTTGAACTCTTTACCGTTAGTCATTATAACGACATCGAGTTTAATCGTTGCCAGTTTCCCCTGCTGCTCAAGACCATGAATTTCGTACGCGCTTACTTTACCGGCTAGGGTTTCAAACCAGCTCCGGTATTTATCATGGTCAAGTTCAAAATTAGCACTGTGAAGGTAGAGCGCCTCACGCCAGTCTTTCTTCTGAAACGCTTCCAAAAAATCCTTAGCAGCTTCTAGGGCAGTCTTGCCCAGGAGATCCCTGCCCTGTGAGTCCCGTTTTCTTTGAAGTTCCTTTTCCTTTTGGGCTGTCTCTTCTGCGTTGCGGAATGCGTTCTCAAAATAGCGGTTTTTGGGGTTCCAAATCAGATATTCTTCGATACCCATCTCTAAAGCCGTGTCGATCTGCAGGCGGATCTCATTCGGCCCGTAAGGGATATGCCCAGGAATCCAAGTTGCCGTAAAGCCCTGCAGCCAGGGACGTATTATGCCCGGGTTTTTTACAGATGCATTGCGTTTGAGTGAATCTGTAAGGGCTTTTCTTATTGTTTCTTCCGGATGGGCATCGGGAACAGCATACCCAAAATATCCTGGGCCATAATGACTAGGGTAGATCATCGGACAATTGTAGTCAACCCTAGGGGCAATTAGTTCCCAGTTTTGACCGATCTGATCAGAGTCTCCCCAAGAGGTGGCAATTACGCCAAAGGTATCAGCAGCAATATGGACATTGTATTCTTCTAGCTGCTCTCTCGCATAGTCGATGAACTCAGCAATCACTTCCTCTTTTGACCTGCCATCAGCCCCTGGATAGTATGCTTCTTTATCAACGCGGCGAGCGTTTTCTGGAAAGCGGACATAATCAAACTGAATCTCCCGGAAGCCCATTAAAGCCGCTTCTTTAGCGATGGCAATATTATAATCCCAAACCTTTTTGTTATAGGGGTTAACCCAACCTATGCCTTTATTGTCACGCCATAATCCACCTTCTTTTTTTTGGATTCCCCATTCGGGGCATTTTTCCGGTAGATTGGGGTCTTTAAAGACAACGATACGGGCTATAGGATAGATATCATGTCTTTTGAGTTCCTGCATGACTCTTTTCATATCTTTAATTGGTACTGAGCGGTTAGCTCCGACTTCTTCCACAATTTCGATTTCACTTTTATAGGACATTAAACCATGATCATTTTTAACATCGATAACCATGGCGTTTAACTCCGTTGTCTTTACAAGCTCAAGGAGTTTATTAAAGCGGCTTTCCAAGCCAACGGTATTACCGGTCAGGTAAAGCCCTCTGACTTTTACCGATGGGTTTTCTTCCTGCTCCAGTGGGGGGAGGGGGACAAAGAAGGGGCCGAGTTCTTTTTTTAAAGCTTCTTCTCGTAGACGACGTTTTTTTTCTTCCCTTTTGCTGCGTTCTTCTTCTAAGCGTTCTTTTTCTGCTTTTTTTTCTTTTTCTGATACTTCTTCTAAAAGTTTTTTTTCTTCATCATTTGTATTATCTTCATCTGCTGGTCCTGTTGTCTCGCCAGGGTTCAGAGCAGTGAGTGTACAGCTGTTTGTAACAAGAAGAGAAGAAATAATCAATAGAATGAGAATAGCATTGATAATTACTCTATTTCTTGACAAAGATAAGTACCTCCCCTAATTTACATAATACATGTTTATACTCTAACTTACTTTAAAAAAGATGTCGAATAGCAACGAAAGACAGATAAAGCTAAAAATGTATCATTTGCTAGCTTAGAAACTCTAAATTTCAATAATTCTAAGGTTTTAAACTAAGTCTAAAAAGCTGGCAAGATTAAAAAAAGGTAAAAAGCTAAAGGCGACAACAAAAAAGAGAAGCCCTTTATTGATATAAATTGTTTGCTTCTCTTTTAGCTTAACTTTTTACCTTCTAATGACCGATTTACTGCTCACTAAGGGTAATCTTCACATCAATTGCCGAGGCGCCTCTCTCATAGGCGAAGATGGGGTTAATATCCATCTCGGAAATTTGGGGGAAATCGATACATAATCTTGCTACACGTGAAATAGTGTCTATCAGGGCATCCATATCCACAGGTTTGCTGCCCCGGTATCCGCGTAACAAGCTATAAGCTTTAGTTTCAGCGAGCATATCTTTAATTTCTTTTCTCGTTAAGCCGTTGGCAAGACGTAAGGAGATGTCCTTTATAAGATTAACGTAGATGCCGCCAAGTCAAAAAGCAATCATTCGAATCTTGATCAAAAAACAGTTAAAAACACCCTAACGCTGTCTACAAAGACAGCCGACTTGTTCTTCTCGGCAGCGAAGCTGCTCGAGTGGCCGAGACTTACGGCATACCGGTCAGCCAGACTCATCTCGCCACTTCTGCTGAAGAGGCTTGCGAGATAAGCCAAAAGTTAGGCTATCCGATAGAGTTAAAAATATCTTCCCCGGAAATTGTCCATAAAGCCGATATCGGCGGAGTCAAAATCGGCTTAAACAATGCGGGAGAAGTTAAAGAGGCTTTCAAAATAATTATCGAAAACACGCGGCGTTCTTGCCCGAATACGCGGATCTATGGTGTGGAGGTCCAAAAAATGATGCCTAAGGGGATAGAGTTAATTATCGGGATGTCTAAAGATAAGCAATTTGGTCCAAAAGCTAACGTTTCCATAGGGAGCTTGCCTTCTCTTGCCTGGCTGTAAGTTACCATACCTTTGATGCAGCTCACTATTGGCTCCGGGAAGGTGAAGCAGGGTACCCCTCCTTCGGAAAGGATTTCAGAACCTTTTTCTATCTTCTTTCCGCCCATATAGGCAGCAAAGATTGCTTTTTGTGTATACTTTTTGTTAAGCTTTACGATTGCTTTCGCTGTCTCTTCTGGTTCTGTTACAGCTGTCGGGCAGAGAAGAACGATAACAATGTCTACATTGTCATCCTGTAAAACTTTTTCCAGGGCAAACTGAAAGCGTTCAGCCTTTGCATCGCCGAGAACATCGACAGGGTTATAAATATTCCCTTCTTTTGGAAGGTTTTTCTGCAACGCTTTAATCGTTGCTACGTTAAAGCGAGCCATTTAGCTTATTTAGTTCGATAAAATCAGTGGCTATAATCCCTGGCCCTCCTGAATTAGTGATGATCGCCACCTGATCCCTTTTAGGAATCGGCTGTTTTGTAAAAGATACCGCCAGGTCGAACAGCTCGGTCATAGTTTTTACGCGAATAACACCTATCTGCTTAAAGGCGGTTTCGTAAGCAAGGTCGCTGCCAGCTAGGGCTCCGGTATGGGAGCTGGCAGCCTGTGCCCCTGCTACTTATTCCTGATTTCAAAACAATTATCGGTTTCTTTTTTATCACATCACGTACGATGCGCAGAAATTCATTGCCTCTAGAAACGTCTTCTAAGTAGCAAAGAATAACTTTAGTATGCGGATCTTTTCCGGCTTCTGCTATTAAATCTGCTTCATTAAGGTCACCCTTATTGCCGAGGCTTATAAATTTTGAAAAACCGAACCCTGTTTTTAAACTCCAGTCTAGAATTGCAACAAGCATTGCGCCGCTCTGGGAAATAAAGGCGATCTCTCCCTTAGGAGGAAGAGGCCTAGCGAAGGATGCGTTAATCGGGGTGTGCGTATCCATCACTCCGACACAGTTGGGCCATTGGGACCCAACATACGCATACCATGCTCTTTGCAGATGTTAACCAGTTCCTCTTCACGCTTAATTCCTTCTGCCCCTACTTCTTTAAACCCGGCACTTATTACAACAATGTTTTTTACACCTGCTTTACCACACTGGCGAGCTACATCGTTTACAACTTTACTTGTTAAAACCTACTAAAGGGATAGAAAACAAATTTGTCTGGTTTCCAGTTGCTGTTATCGCCCATAAACTATTTAATAAAAGGATTTATAGTAAAAAAGATGAATATTTTATGTTAATCTAGTTGAAAATCATTGACTTTTCCCCTCGTTTTGTTAAAATTTAATTTGACCTTTTAACAGAGGCTAATTTTTTTGCTTTGCAGCTTATATTATAAAGGAGGCTTTAGGAATGAGCGCTTTAGGCCGTCATATTTTAGCTGAGTTTTATGGGTGTCCTGCTGAAATGCTTAATGACCAGCAAATGATTGAAAAACTAATGGTTTCAGCAGCGTTAGAGGCTGGAGCAGAAGTGCGGGAAGTTGTCTTCCATAAATTCAGCCCGCAAGGTGTCAGCGGCGTAGTTGTTGTTTCAGAGTCTCATCTTGCGATTCATACTTGGCCTGAACTAGGTTATGCTGCGGTTGATGTGTTTACCTGTGGAGAAACAGTTGATCCCTGGCTTTCATGTAATTATCTCAAAAAGCATCTTTGTGCTGAAAATATGACAGCCAAGGAAATAAAGCGCGGCATTTTTGATTGCAATGTTGTTAATCATAAGCCTGCTGCCAACTATTAAGGAGGTTTTTCCCTTGACTGATCACTGGAAGTGGTTTATAGAATATACTGATCCTTCACAGGCGCATATGTATGGCGTGGACAAATATATTTACAGCGGCAGAACAGCTTACCAGACCGTGGAAATTATTGATACGCCATTTTTTGGTCGCTGCCTGATTCTAGACGGTAAAATTCAGTCTGCAGAATTTGATGAATATATTTACCATGAAACGCTAACACACCCGGCAATGGTTTTAAGTCCTTCCCCGAAAAAGATTCTTGTCCTCGGAGGCGGGGAGGGGGCGATGCTGCGGGAGATTTTGCGCTATCCATCTGTGGAAAAGGTTGTTATGGTTGATATCGATAGGGAAGTTGTAGAGCTCTGTCAAAAGTATCTTCCTTCCTGGAGCAATGGCAGCTTCTCCGATCAACGGGTGGAACTTTTACATGTGGATGCGCGGCACTACGTTGAAGACACTGACGAACGATTTGATTTGATCTTTAGTGACCTTACAGAGCCTGTGGAGGACGGCCTCTCGTACCTATTGTTCACGCGTGAATTTTATTGTATGCTTACTGAAAAGCTTTCGGCTAATGGTATAGTCGCCCTGCAGGCAGGTTCCTTTAACCCCAGGCTGCTTGATGTGCACAGCGCATTATATCATACGCTAAGAACTTCTTTTAAAATCGTGCGCTCTTTTCATGTGTTTATCCCTTCTTTTGACACTGACTGGGGGTTTCTCTTTGCCTCACAGCAGATCGACCCTCAATCCGTGTCTCCTGCGGAGATTGATCGTAAACTTGAGCTGATAAATTCAGTTGAACTGAAATTTTATGATGGGGAGACGCACCGCGGTATTTTTTCCATTCCCAAGAATATTCGCCGCCTCCGGGATAGCAATCAAAGAATTATTGAAGATAATAACCCTTTATTTGTTTACTAAGGCTTAATTTTAAATTTATCAGGTGCTGAATTAAATCAAGGAGGTTTTGAGATGGAAAAAACACTAGTCTTAATTAAACCCGACGGCGTTCAACGTGGCTTAATCGGTGAAATCATCAAGCGTTTTGAGCAAAAAGGCCTCCAACTTGTAGCGATGAAACTGATGCAGGTAACAGAAGAGCTGGCTGCAGAGCATTACGGAGAACATAAAGGGAAGCCTTTCTATAAGGATTTAATCGATTTTATAACTTCCGGGCCTGTAGTTGCTATGGTCTGGCAGGGGGTAGGTG
>JAAZDR010000299.1 GCA_012512705.1 Bacillota bacterium | reverse complement strand
CCATTAAGCCACGAGCCGCTGAACGGTCATGTTCAAACATATTTTCTAATGCTTCCCATAGAAGTTCCAGATCCTTTTCAGAAAAGCCAGTTTGCTCCGCTAGCGGTGCAGAAACAAAACCATAAGCGCGGTACAATCCGTAAGAAACTGTAAATTTACGTCCCATTGTACGGTTGTCACCACCCTGTTTTTCAGCTTCTTCTTTAGTAGCTACGGCCATTCTGGTAATACTGTGCTCAAGCAAAACAACAGGGTCTACTGAACGTGCAAAAGTAAATTGAACTGGTCCCCTAACTTGACCTGCGTTAGGGCCTGTTGTCATAACTGCGCCAAATGTTCTTATATCATAAAAGTTCTGGCACAGAAATCTTTTTGCTTTATCTATTTCACTTCCCTGGCCTTTGCCAGCCTTGTTTCTTTTTTTCCCGTCCGCCGGGTCAGCAGGCGGTTTTTCCAAATCAATGTCCAGACTCTTGTAAGCCTGCTCTATAGTATCATTAAGAATTGCTTTCTCCTTGATAAAAATCCCATATGGCGGCTGATCATTAAATTTCAAGCTAATATAATTACGTACTTTCCTTTTTAAACAAACATCAGTCACCAATCCATGCCCCGTTTCTGCATCTACGCGGGGCAAATTGCCTGCATCCGGATCTCCATTTGGGTTTCCATCTTTGACATCAAACAAAATAATAAAGTCATAACGTTTGTTTAAAGTGCCTTCACTATACATGTTTTTCCATCCTTTCGTATTAATTTATTTAATTTGAATCTATTTATTTTTCACTTGAGCCATCTTTTGAAGTAAAAAAGCTTGTCTTTGGTGGTAGTAACCTACTGCAAAACGGCCTTGCTCGTGCAGATCCAAGTTAGAGGGAAAATCTGTGAAATTGCTCATAATTTCACCCAGTAACTGCTCAAACTTCACAACCCTCCCTCTATTTTCGATTTTGGTTAAATGATGATTCTTGAGGCGCAGCAAGTTTGCAAAAACTGTTACAGGTGTTGTGCATGCTGCTCCATAAAAACGTTCCCGGATCGTCGCATTTATCCCCGGATTTGCTTCTTCTTGGATTTTTTCCAATGTTGCAAACAACCTCCCAAGTTGATAACCGACTGACGGTTGAGTGACATCCAATTCTTTAGCAACCTCCTTTTGATTAATGTCAGGATAAAACTGATAATAACGATTTAAGTAAGCTTTAATCAGCGCCGCCCTGACGGGTTTAACCCTATTTTGTGTATCACTGCGAATACGTCGTAACGCAGCTAGCAACAAAGTGGCGGGATAAGGAGTTCCTTCCAGTATTGAGCGCATAAAATCTCCTGCCAGATTTGGGGGTATATTCTCACTTTTATCTTGCGTAGCTATATTTACAAGAATACGCCAAATTGAATAATACTCCGGCTCATTTGGAGGCTTTATGATGGTAAAGTCATTGAAATATTGTCTGATACGTGAAGCAAATTCCGATATTGTACCAACTTGCCAAAATCTAATGGCAATCCGGGCAGCATTGGGTGCAAGCCCTAAGATATAAAACCTTGTATCACCTTTGTCTTCTTTGTATGCACCTGTTTTTATAGAGGCAAATAATTCTTTTACTTTCTGTGTTCCTGCATCTGGATCATCTTTTTCCGGTTCTTTAAAAAAGAAGGAAAAATCTGTTTCAAATTCTGACGGCTTTTCAGACCAGAAGACTGTAGATGCATCACCGATAGTAATGCGTTGTTTTGAATCTTTACCAAGCAGGGTATTAAGAGCTGTAGTGTAAGCAAACTCAGCTTTAGTACTGACAGGAGCATTTAAACCTTGTTTTTTTCCAAAAGAGCAGAAGGCATCAAGATTAAAAGATACAATATTGGCTCCGGAGGTCTGAGCGCCATAAACCCCTTTAATTGCTGTGTGAAGGGTCTGAATTTTAGCCTTTTCCCCCGTTATTAAGCAGGTTCCCAGTTTTTCTTCCTCTACTCCGTTATTCAGGAGTGAATCAATTTTAATCAAAACATCTGGATGACGACATACTAAAAACGGATCTGTGACAAAGCGAAAAGACAGGTTAGGGTTCGTTGCTAAAATTTCCTGCCAGTGTTCCTCTTTCTCCAACCGTTCGTTTGTTATATTTTTGAGGAAATTAATAACCTTGCAGACAATTTCAAGCTCCCCGAGTTCTTGCTCTAAACGTTCTATAAAAGCCTTCTGCTGATTTGCTGCTCGTTCCTTATTATCATTTGTATCAATTCCGAAAACATATCCAGCCGTGTCCCACAAAAGATTAGCAGCAATACCTGAAGTTTTTTTCACTGCTTGAGGTACAAGGAATGCTTTAGCCCTTTTCTTTTTTCCTTCCCCTTCCCTTGTATCTTCAATCTGCACTAAATTGCCTTCATGATCCAAGACAACAATAAAAGGGATTTCCTTCCATTCCCAGCCATAAGGAGCTATATTACTTTCCGGGTCGGCAGCTTTCCTGTCATAATACTCTTTTAATGCTTGCAATATCATCCCCTCACCTCCACTTCCTTCCTGTTTGTATTTATTACCCCCTGTTCAAGGCAGGCACGGAAAAACAAAGGCGACGGGTTATTAATATCGCGTTCAAAATCCAGATCATATAACATATATCCCAAATCACGTGTTTCCTTAATCGGCGAAGCAGGTTCTTTTATAGGATCAACCAACTTAAAAT
>JAAZDR010000298.1 GCA_012512705.1 Bacillota bacterium | reverse complement strand
TACCAACAGAGATTAATAATAGTTGTTCTGGAAGGATTTTAATCATGGTTCGCGAAGATATTAAGGGCGAAACGCTAATCTATGAAAGAGAGGAGCTGCAATTGAGTCTGATCAAGGATTCCCGTCTAGCGGAGGAAGGAAGACAAAAAATTGAATGGGTAAAGAGGCATATGCCGGTTCTCAATAGTTTAGAAGAGGAACTACAGCAAAAACAGCCATTTAAGGGTGAAACGCTCGCTATTTGTCTGCATCTCGAGGCGAAAACAGCTTATATGGCTGAAGTCTTTCAAGCCGGTGGGGCAGAGGTCGTAATTACTGGCAGCAACCCCCTCTCGACCCAGGATGATGTTGCTGCAGCTCTGGTGGAGGAAGGGATTATTGTTTTTGCTTGGCATGCAGCGACTGAAGAAGAATACCGCGACCATCTCTCGCATACCCTTGAACATGAACCGGATTTGGTCATCGACGACGGAGGCGATTTGATTTCACTTTTGCATCAATCCTATCCGCAGAAGACAGCAAAAGTGAAGGGTGGGGCCGAAGAGACAACAACTGGATTAATTCGCTTTCGGGCGATGGAAAGAGAAGGTGTACTCTCTTTTCCCATAATCGCTGTTAACGATGCCTATTGCAAATATCTTTTTGATAACCGTTACGGAACAGGCCAATCGGTCTGGGACGGAATTATGCGAACCACAAACCTGCTCATTTCCGGCAAAAAAGTCGTTGTTGCCGGTTTTGGCTGGTGCGGCCGCGGGGTAGCAATGCGCGCTAAGGGACTGGGCGCACGTGTCTTTGTTTGCGAGGTTAACCCCATCCGCGCCCTGGAAGCACAAACAGAAGGCTATGCGGTATTACCTTCAGAAGAAGCGGCTGCTATCGGCGATGTTTTCATCACTGCCACCGGTTGTAAGGAGATTTTTACAGAAAGGCATTTCTTGAAGATGAAAGATGGGGCGATCCTTGCTAATACCGGTCATTTTAACGTGGAGATCGATAAAAAAGCACTTGAACGTATGAGCATAGCACAAAAACAAGTGCGCACAAATATCGTTGAATACATGCTGGTAAACGGCCGCCGCCTTTATCTGTTGAGTGAAGGGCGACTGGTGAACCTTGCTTCCGGTGATGGCCACCCGGCAGAAATAATGGATCTTTCTTTTGCTGTTCAGGTAAAAGCTATGCAATATCTGAAAGAAAACCATAAAAATCTTGCCCCTCAGGTTATCCCTTTCCCGAGGGAGCTTGATGAAGAGATCGCACGCCGGAAATTAAAAAGTATGGGTGTATCGATCGATATGCTCTCTAAAGAACAAGAGAAATATCTGCGGAGCTGGCGGATAGATTAACCATTTTGGACAGAGTGAACTGCAGAAAGGATGTTTGAGTCAGATGAAAGTCAGAACAGCCATCATTGGTGGTAGCGGTGTCTACGACCCGGCGATACTCTCAGAGTTGAAAATGGTTACAGTGCGCACCCCCTACGGCGAAGTAAAAATAGATGTCGGCAAATTTAAAGGCCGAACGATTGCTTTTTTAGCCCGTCATGGGAAAGGCCATGAGCTTCCGCCGCACAAGATTAATTACCGCGCCAATATAGCCGCTTTAAAGATTGTCGGCGTCGAAGATATTTTTGCCACCGCAGCTGTGGGCTCCATGAACAGCAGTTTTGGCCTCGGGCATATAGTCCTCGCTGATTCTTTTCTTGATTTTACGAAGATGCGAGAGATGACCTTTTATGGCGGTGGCGAGAGCGGGGTCGTACATACGGACTTCACGGAGCCATATTGTCCGGGGCTTCGTCGGATTATCGAGAAAGCAGCTAAAGAACTGAACTTTGCTGTGCATAACGGGGGGACCTATGTCTGTACCGAAGGCCCGCGGTTTGAATCAAAAGCTGAGATTGAATTCTTCAAAATGGTTGGCGGAGATATCGTGGGGATGACGAATGTCCCTGAAGTTATTCTAGCTCGTGAAGCGGGGATGTGCTATGCAGTCTGCGCCCTGGTAACTAATTATGCTGCGGGGATTTCAGAACAACCTCTTACTCACGGTGAAGTTCTTGATGTGATGCGCGAGAATGCTGAAAAAGTAAAAAAACTTCTTTATTACTCACTCGATTCTCTAACAGAAAAATCGGACTGCAGTTGCTTTAATAGTGGAGAAAAACTCTGTTTTGAAGGAAAGGTTATAGAAGGGTAGGCTATGAGCATATGGAACCGATTATCTGGGAAGGTAGTACCTTAAAACTATTAGATCAACGTCTTCTTCCCGGGGAGATAAAATACCTTTCCTGTACAACGGTGGAAGAAGTAGCGGAGGCAATTCAAAAAATGGTCGTGCGCGGCGCCCCGGCGATTGGGATAGCCGCAAGCTTTGGCTTGGTGCTTGGGGCGAAAGAGCATGGTGCGCGCTGCCGGTTTTCAGATTTGCAGGAAATGGCCCTTAAGCTCAAGAATACGCGGCCGACAGCTGTTAACCTTGCCTGGGCGTTGGAAAGACTTCTAGCCGTAGCGGAGGAAATAAAAGATGGGCAAGCGATGGTAAACGCTCTGGAAGAGGAGGCCGGGGCGCTTTTTAAAGAAGATCTTGCCATTAATAAAGCGATCGGAGAGAACGGGGCAGCTTTGCTTTCTCCGGACACAATTCTTTTAACACACTGCAATGC
>JAAZDR010000297.1 GCA_012512705.1 Bacillota bacterium | reverse complement strand
GTGTTACGTTTGGCCTGTAAGGGTTCGCAAATGCTTGGTGGGAAAGGCCGGGCGAATGCCGGTTGTCATCCAGGCTTCAAAAGTAATCGCTGTTAGATCAACAGCACTAAGCTCGGCCAAGGATGTTTTGCCGAGAGCTCTGATACAGTCTTCCATTTCCACCCTTACGGAATTGAAATAGTTGATCAGATCCTGTGTCCCTTTTTCAACGTTAAATTTTTTGGCACTCTTTCCTTTATGCCAGATTATCTTTGTTGGTGGATCCCAAGGGGTAGCGGCCAGCATTTGTATTCTCGTCATAGCCAGCAGCACCGCTGTTCCAATTGCACAGGCATCAGCCCCTAGAGCGAGCGCTTTCAAATAATCTCCTCGGCTATCAAGTCCACCGCTGATAATAATATCAAGTTCTTCTCTCGCGCCTTGGCTCTTCAGAAAATCAACACTGCGCAACAGGGCGAATATTGTCGGCAGCCCGAAATCGTCCTGCAGCGTAGGCAAAGAACCTTTGGTTCCGGCATTAGCCCCGTCGACAGTAACAAAGTCAGCTCCCGCTTCCAAAATCAGTGCCAGATCTTTTTCGAGAGAGCTTGTTCCGGCACCGATTTTTACACCTATCGGCACGCCACCTGATTCGTAGCGGCAGTTATCAATAAGTTTGCGCAGATTTTTTAGACCTGTGCCCCCAGGCAGGTGTGCGTGAATCAAAGCATCTCTACCCTGTGGGAGATCCATAAGTTTCCGGGCGCGGCCCCGAAAATCGCGGGCTTCAGTTAAGCGGGGCCCCCCGCCTGTAGCTCCCTGCCCAGCCTGAATTTCCACCATATCAGCGCTGCGTATTGCCTCGAAGCTTGTCCAGCCCCCGCGGCTAACCTGCACAATAAGTTTTTGTGCATATTTCCGTTCCTCCGGGAGATAGGGTCCATCTCCGGTGTTAGTTGCCGTCCCCACAACAGAGGATGCTTTTGCAAGAACAATTTTGGCTTTTTCGCTTAGCGCTGTTCCATAGGCCATACCACCGATAAGAAGTGGAAGCTTTATCTCAAGAGGCTTTTTGTTTTTTCCCTAGAACAACACTCAAATCTATTTTTTTGTCTTTGGGCGTTGGCTGCCTGTGAAGGTGAGGGAGATCGAACATCAGGCCACTAAAATCGGGTAGTGTTTTTGATGTTCCCAGCGGCCTTTCAATTTCCTTGCCCTAGCAATGCTTAATGTTTTTAGTATTTCTTTTTAAGGCAAGAAGGATACATTTTAGTAATAGGAAGGGATGAGGAAAATTTATGTCGAATGATAATTTTAAAGGGAGGAATTTCCATAAAAATGGCTAAGAGGTGAGTTTTTCATCAGAGGAAGTCGGCAGGCGCATTCGTGCTTTACGTCGCCTAAAAAGGCTTACTCAATTGGAGTTAGCAGAACAGTGAGGGTCTCTGCAAGCACGCTAAGCAATATTGAAAGGGGAGCGCAGGTTGCACGCCTGAATTTTTTAATCAATACTGCACGTATACTGAAGGTGTCCCCGGAAGAATTTTTTCTTGTCCCCGGTAGTATTAAGAAATACTCCCTTATATAGAAGAAGCAATAAAGTTAAGCTATGATAACAATAAAAGATATTGACATTACCAGTGGTGATAGTTTTGCAGACAGTAAAGATAGGAAATGTTATACTTGAATCCCCCCTTGTCCTTGCCCCGATGGCGGGAGTAACTAACTCAGCTTTTCGCCTGTTGGCGAAGGAGATGGGCTGTGCCCTTGTCTACAGCGAAATGGTCAGCGCCAAGGGTCTTGTTTACAGACAGGAGAAAACAAAAAATCTGCTTAGATTCTTTGAAGAAGAACGCCCGATAAGTGTTCAGATTTTTGGTTCTGACCCAGACGTGATGGGAGAAGCGGCGGCGATTGTAGCCGACGAAGGAGCAGACATAATTGATATTAATATGGGATGCCCCGTTCCGAAGGTGGTAAAAAACGGCGAGGGGGCGGCCTTGATGCGCGAACCCCGGAAAGCCTACGCCGTAATGAAAGCGGTTAAAGATGCTGTCCGCTGTCCGGTAACGGTGAAAATACGTAAGGGGTGGGACGAAAATGAGGTAAACGCCCTGCAAATCGGCAGGCTGGTTGAAGATGCAGGCCTTGATGCGCTAACTATTCACGGTCGGACGCGGGAACAATTTTATAGCGGTACGGTAGATTGGACGATAATCGGCAAACTGGCTAAAAGCCTTTCTATTCCGGTGATCGGCAGCGGCGATATTGCCTCCCCTCAGGATGTACAGCGAATGTTGAGCGATCTTCGTTGTGCGGCAGCGATGATCGGGCGTGCTGCCTTAGGCAATCCCTGGATTTTCAAGCATTGCCTGCATTACTTGAAGACGGGAGAAATGCTTTTGGAACCCACACTTACGGAGAAAGTGAAGATGTCCTTGCGCCACCTGCAGTTATTGATCGGGATACGTAGGGAGACAGTTGCTGTGAAAGAGATGCGCAAACACATCGGCTGGTATCTAAAAGGCGTGCGCGGGGTAAAGGCTATCAAGTTGCAGATTAATAAAGCTGAAACAGAGGTTGAACTCCGGCAGATCCTTTTCAGTCTGCTGGAAAAGGATGACCCGAATCCGATTTTTAAGAAGATAAAATAAATAAAGCGGCAAGAGGCGCCGCTTTATTTTAATATATTTTGTTATTCCAGTAATGTCGTCTTCGTTTTCGCCGCTGCTTAATAAAATAGAGGGCAAATAGACTGGATCCAGCTATAAAATAGTATAGAAGACCAACACCGGTGCTTTCTTTTTTGTCTTCTGTATTGTTTCTCTCCACGATTTCAAATGTAAGTATTGTATCCCCTAGGTTTTTAAACATTAAGCTGCTGTCTTTTTTTAGGTTTAAGGACATTTCTACTTTTATCTTTTGGGCATCAGCACCTGTTAGAAGTTTATAATTTGTTTCTACATCATCAACGGTTAAACTATTGTGCAGCAGTCTGGTGATCTCTTCATCGGGCTTAACTTCTATATTTACAATATTTCTCTCGTCCAGTTTCGGAACGATTGATTCTACACTGGCGATGTCAAATCTCACCTTGCGAAATTCATTAAAACCATAATCCAGAAGCGCTATGGTATCCTCAAATTTGCTCTTAGCACTTGGACTATTCATCACTACCACAACAAGTTTTCGATCTCCGCGTTCAGCAGCGGTTACAAGGGTATGCTGCGCCTCAGTGGTCCACCCGCTCTTACTGGCGATAATCCCCTCGTAATTGCATTGACCATTTAAGAGATCGTTTTTATTATATAAAAATTTTGTTTCCGGTTGCAAGTTTGTCGGCGGTATCTCGTAGCGTCTTTCACTAAAAATTTTACAAAATTGAGGGTTTTTAATTGCCTGTATCATGATTAACCCCATATCATAAGCAGTTGTGTAGTGATCATCATCAGGTAGTCCGTGAGCATTAACAAAATTGGTATTTAGGGCACCTAGTTCTCTAGCTTTTAGATTCATAAGTCGGGCAAAGCTTTCCATGTCTCCAGCAATATGCTCAGCAATACCATTAGCTGCGTCATTGGCAGAGGCAATAGCAAGGGCGTATAGCTGTCTCTT
>JAAZDR010000313.1 GCA_012512705.1 Bacillota bacterium | reverse complement strand
TACCAACAGTGCTCCTGTCCATATCAATATGGATGCTGATGAGGCCGTCAACGGCTTCACCTTCACCGACAACGAGATCGACGGAGCGACCGGTGGTTCCAAATCCGGTGTCTACGCACAGCTGACCGGTGCTGTTACCTTCACCGGAAACACCATCAACAACGTTGCGTTCCGTCCCTACATCATTCAGATTACCACTGATGACGGGGTTGCTGATACCTTCACTGTGACCAACAATACCTTCTCTGGTAGTGCTGTTGGCCGTGCGCAGGGTCTGGGCAACAACGCTGAGGGTACTGATTCCGTAACTCTGACTGTTACCAATAATATCTTCACTGGCATCACTTCTGCCCAGCAGATCTGCTACTGGAACTTTAATGCAGAGACTACCACCGCTGATATCAGCAAGAACTACTATGATATCGACATCTCCGAAAATCCCAGCAAAATTTATTTCAACAAGGCTGCACAGAGTGTTGAGGATCTGGCAGAGTTCGGTGTCTATCCCGTTTACACCGAGCTGAATGAGGATGGAACGATTGATGCTACCAGCCTTTATGAACCTGTTGCTTCGATTGGAGCTACTTTCTACGATACTCTGGCTGCAGCGGTTGCAGCAGCAGTGGATGGTGATACCATCACCCTGTATTCCGACAATGCAGAGACCGTTTCTGTTGCTCGCGATGTGACCTTTACTTTGAGGGTTGTCGAGGGTAAGGAGTTCTCTGGTAGCATTGAGGCTGGCAACTACACTACTTTGACCAAGACCGAGAACACTTACGCATTTGATTACACCGCTCCTTCTTCTTCCGGCGGTGGCGGCGGTTCCACCAGCTACACCATTACCGTTGAAGATACCGAGAACGGCGAAATCACAGTGTCTTCTACTCGTGCATCCTCTGGTTCTACCGTGACCATCACTGTCGATCCTGATAGCGGCTATGAACTGGATGAGCTGACCGTTCTGGATAAGAATGGCAAGGAAATCAAGCTGACCAAGAAGTCCGACAGCAAGTACACCTTCAAGATGCCTTCCGGCAAGGTCACCATTGAGGCTACCTTCGCTGAGATCGAGGCGTTTGAGAATCCCTTTACCGATGTGGCTGAGGGTGCCTACTATTACGACGCAGTTCTGTGGGCAGCTGAAAGTGGTATCACCGGCGGTACTTCCGCTACTACCTTCAGTCCCGCTGTGACCTGCACCCGCGCTCAGACCGTGACCTTCCTGTGGCGTGCTGCTGGTTCTCCTGATCCCGAAGGCACCAACATGCCCTTTACCGATGTAGCCTCTGATGCATACTACTATGACGCAGTGCTGTGGGCAGTCGAGAACGGCATTACTTCTGGTACCTCTGCCACGACCTTTAGCCCCAACGCAACCGTGACCCGCGCACAGAACGTCACTTTCCTGTGGCGCTGGGCTGAGTCTTCTGCTGTTGAGGCTGTGAATCCCTTCACTGACGTCGCCGCTGATATGTATTATCACGACGCAGTGCTGTGGGCAGCTGATGAGGGAATTACCGCTGGTACCAGTGCAACTACCTTCAGTCCTGATGATCCCTGCCTGCGCAGCCAGATCGTGACCTTCCTGTATCGCTACCTGGTCAAGTAAGCACTGATCAGACAACTTAACTAACAATGAAAGATGGGGGCTTCGGCCCCCTTCTTCTCCAAGTTCTCTGCGAAAAAGGGGAGAATTTGGAGAAGAAACTCAGACATTAGAGAAATCGCCAGGCAGAAAGGATGTGTGCGGCGTGGATGAGAAAGTAATTGATATGCGAAAGATCCTTCAAAATAAATATTTTGCCGAGGACAATCTGCCACGAACAGGCAGTATCCACCCGGAATTTAGCCATACCATGACGGTCTGCGTCGATGCCTTTGAATGTGGTTTGGCTCAAGGCTGGATTCACAATTATTATTTTGAAAGCAAAACGGAATTTTCAAGTCTCGACCAGATGCTGCTTGGGATCGATGATATTTTGGATCGCGCGGGAGAGTGCCAGCGTGATACCCGGTTGAGAACTACATTCAAAAAAGAGCCGACAGTGAAGCGCACATCCATGGATGATGAACAATTTGTGGATTATCTGACAAGCAGTATAGCAGAGCGGATGCCTCCGGCATTTAATCCAGATACGCTCCGAGTAAAGGAAGGGAAATTAGCCAGCTATTTTATCAGAGTCCTGGCTCGGCAGCACAGCAGTATGCAGGGTGTGATCAACCGCGCTGGCAAGGAAGGTGTTTGTGTATTCAGAAGCGAGATGGAATTGCTGCGGCTTATTCGGGACGATTTGACGGCAGAATGCTCCTGGAATAAACGGAAAGCTGGGAAGTAGAGAAAACGCCGTTAGAGGACGAACAGCTTAGAGGATACACAGTAACCAGTCGTAAAACTAAGTTTAAACATAAAGGTGGTGGGCAAGTCATCCCGACTTGTCCACCACCTTTTGTTGGTTACGGAAACCACCGGCTCTGCCGGTGGAGGTGCCCCGTAAAAAAGCTTTAGCTTCAAGCAACGAGCGAAGCGAGCTGCTAACAACAACCTTCCGATAATAGGGCAGCTTACGTTAGAACAGCGAATCGCCCGTTTACGGGCTGCGGGGCAAGTGACGCAAGAGAAATAAATTTCGGCGCCTCTTAAGAGGCTTGCCGGCAAAAGGCCCTTATAGGGCCAAATCAAGCCACCGGCTTAGCCGGTGGTTATGACTCATATTCCAATGCCTCGCTGAATATCTCGTGGACACGGATTAACGAACCAACCTCGCAGATAAACGGCTCCGCTAACTCTTTTTCGTCCAGCCATTTGGTCTATGGAGTTGTGTAATGCCCAAGGTCAGCTGCTGCTTCCGCTCTGGCCTTGTTGATGGCTTTCTGGATTGAAAGCCACTGTCCATAGGCGCCGGAGTAGAGTTCTTTCTTCAATTTGCGAAGCGCACTCTTGTATGCTTTCTCCGCACCACTGGGGCCGTTGTAGTTGAGTCGGATCGCCAGCTCCTGAAAAGTCATCCCTTCATCGTCCGGCAGGCCGATACCGAGATAGTAGCGCACCAGATTCAGTTCCCTTGGCTTCAGTACATCTTCCATCAATTTCAGCAACAACACCCAGCGCATATAACGGTCATAGGCCTTGGCCGGATTTCCGCCGTAGCTGATGTAATCTACCTTATCACCCAATAGCCAGATATTGAACAGCGTCTGGTATTCCTTCAGCAGTTCTACTGCTACTTTGGGTGACACGTCAAGTTCCTTGCAGACAGCAGCGATGAGCGCTGGCTCGGATTCGTCCTGTGCTTCGGCGCAGACATAGGCAACCTTGCGAAGCTGATGATATCGGTCAGACGGGATACTAATGGTGAGCGAGTCATGGGAACCGTAGTCCAGCATGGCCGACTCCATGGCTGGTGTTGCGTAGGTCAGCAGCTTTGTTCCGCGGGCGGGATCAAACCGCCCCACCGCTTCCAGGAGCGCCATTGCACCCTCCTGTTTCAGATCTTCCGGGTCACACCACTCGCTGTGCTTCAGAGCCAGTTCCGTGATGTACCCCTCATTCTGTGAGAGGAGCAACTCAGCGGCATTCTTATCTCCGCCCTGTATCCGCAGGGCCAGTTCTTCATTGCTGGGGCAGTCCCCGGCAACAGTGTACATATTCATTGACATGGGGCAGCCCCCTTTCTCACTCCAAGCGTTTTCTTGCCTCCGCATAGACATGTTCCTGCTCCATATCCTGGGCATAGCCGGTGGCAGCGTAGTCGTTATCCATTAGTGCCTTATCCCGGAAACACTCCGCCACATACAGAGCTTCCTCACGCAGCTCATCAGAGATTTTTCCTCTTTGATGGTGCTTACGGATGGTGTTGGTGCGGGTAGTGAACAGACGGTAAACGGGATGCTGTTTGTTCTTTTCCTTCTGCTGCATCATGGCACCATACTGTCGGCAAGTCATGCGACTGTCCTGGGGCGCGATACCGTCACAGTATTTCGGCATGTGGACGTTGGTGTCAACGCCAATATGATTTAGCAGATTTTCGCCGATTAAAAAATGCAGGAAAACAGCGGTGAGTGAATGACAAAAGAATGAAGTATTACCCCTGTTCAAACAGGGTGTTGACGACGTGCTGCTTCTGTTTCATAAATTCCTTTCGT
>JAAZDR010000296.1 GCA_012512705.1 Bacillota bacterium | reverse complement strand
AGGGATGCCACAGCAAACAAAGCAATCGCTTGTGCCTGGAGCACCCCCCAGTAGAGAGAAA
Source organism: Bacillota bacterium (assembly GCA_012512705.1). Classification (GTDB taxonomy): domain Bacteria; phylum Bacillota; class Dethiobacteria; order DTU022; family JAAZDR01; genus JAAZDR01. The sequence goes on along the minus strand of JAAZDR010000296.1, from coordinate 2,934 downwards.
GGCAGACTCCAACAAAGAAAATTTGAGCAAAACGATGGCGGTAGCGATTGACAAGGGTTAAAGGTTCAACCCCTTTACGCAGCTTAGAAGTAACCGAAAGGTAAAGGGAAAGTCCGGCCACGGTAAAAAAGATCGGTGCCGCCAAGTCACCGACAGAAAGTGTGCCAAACAACAGAATTAGATCATGGGAGGTCCCTGTATAAACCCAGTGTAGGCCATGGCTAAAAACCATCAGCAGGATCGCTAATCCCCTGGCGGCATCAATACCAACGACCCGCTCATTGTTCCTGACAGCAGCCATAGCGATAACCTCCTTAATTAAAGGCTAACTCTTGTTGTCTAAAATATAACAGGCTGCTGTCAAGCAGGTTTCAACGAATTATCAACAATTTGTAAACTTTATCCTTAGACTATACTAAAGTCAAAATTATTTTCATTAAACAACCTCAGGCAGGCATCAACAGCATCTTTATCATAGAGAACTCCTCTTTTGTTAAAAATTTCTTCCAAGGAGAACTTTAACCCAAGGGACTGCCGATAAGGACGGAAAGAACTTATTGATTCGACAACATCGGCAACTGCCAGTATCCGTGCTTCAAGGATAATATCCCTATTACGCAATCCTTGCGGATACCCCGAACCATCTAGCCGCTCATGATGCTGTAAAATCGCCTCCGCTACCGGCCAGGGAAAGTCAATTTCCTTTAATATATCGTAACCTGCCTGGGGATGTGCTTTAATAAGGTTAAATTCATGCTCATTTATTAATCCCGGTTTATTAAGGATCGCTGTCGGAATGGCTATTTTACCGATATCATGAATAAGGCCGATTCTCCTTATTCCTTCCATTTTTTCAGGGGATAAATCCATCTCTTTTGCCAGTGCAAAGGCAAGGCTGCTCACGCGACGCTGGTGCCTGGCTGTATACGGATCACGTTTTTCAATAACAATAGACAGCGCTCGTATGACACTATTTATTATTTTATACAGCCCGTTCAAGCTTTGTTCAAACTCGCTCTGCCTATCCTCAGGAATATATTTAATCATCTGAAAAAATTCTGCTTTGTCAGGACTGGTACAATAATATTGATCTTTACTTTTAATTATTTTCATCCCCTTCCCAACAAACACAATTTCGGGGAAAACGCAAACATTTCATTACAAGTCAAGCTTTTACAAGCAAAAATCTCTGTTTTCTAAAAGCTTTAGTGCAATGTCAGCACTTTGAACTGCCGCTCTGTTTTCTTTTTCAACAGAAACGTAAATTTCCTCGCGGTAAACAGGAATACTGTGAGGTGCTGTAACACCAAGACGAACACTTTGCCCTGCCACTTCCAATACCTTTATCTTAATATCATCACCGAGAACCACACCTTCACCATTCCGACGTGTAAGCACAAGCATCGTTTATTACTTCCTCCTTACAACCGGTATTTTAAGCTGCTGCCGCAGCAACCTTATCTGATCGGTAAAGACTAATTGTTTCCCTCGTTTGTTAGAGGCATTTACTGCAATCGGTGCTGCTAGATTGACATAAAAACGCTCCTTAAAAGAAGTCACGACAACAAAAACAGCAATCTGTGATAAACTCACCGCTTGGAGATCCTTTAAATGATTTTTAGAAAAATTTATGCGGTAATCTGGGAAAAACGGATATGGATCAGCCAAAAGGAGCCTCACTTTAGGGTTGTCCTGTGACTGCAGCAGATAAAAAAAAATGTTTTCTTTAATCCTTTTGAGTTCATAGCAATGATACTGCTTTAAACCCGGCAAGCCCTCCTGAAAATACAACTGTTTCTTATTCCATTCTTTCACCGGCCCAAGCAATGAAGCAAGTGTAGAATTCACAAAAATCCTCCTCCAGGCATGTAACCGTTCAATCCGGCTTAACCTCCGCTAATCCTTCCTAACTTCCTGGAACTTAGCCCCTGCCTCGTTCAAAGCAGGGGCTCATCCGTTTAACCTGACCGGCCCTTACCTGGTTAGGGCAGCAGCCCGGCTATTTTATCGAAAACTCCGGCGCTAACAGCATCGGGCCCGCCAAACACAAAAGTCTGCACCAGCATATCGCTTGCCTGCAGGATATATCCTCCAGTTGCTTCCGGTAAGCGTTCAGGATGCGTCAGAAGTACCGGCGCTTCCCCTGCCGCGGCCAGCACACCGCCGCTTAACGCATCAGGGAAGGACAATCCCGTAGCCACGGTAACTATTTGCGGCGCGGGGAAGAATTCCTTCGCGATCGCTACAGCAGTTTCCCAGCGATCCGCGCCGCCTAACCGTTTCGTGCCGCCGGCAGCAACGTAAACAGTATCGCTGATCGCTGCTGTCCCGCCGATCACATAGATGTCTTCAATATCATACTCGGAGAGGTAACCTTTAGTGCTGTTGCTGAGGTTTTGTGCTGTGGTTAGAAGTACCGGCGCTCTGAGCCTGGCAGCTGCGCTGGAGACGGCCACCGCATCCGGGAAGTTCTGTCCCGTCACCAGGAAGGCTTTTTCCGGTGCATCCCCGAGCGCCTCCGCGATCTTTACCGCTGTTTCATAGCGATCCGCACCGCCCAGGCGGGAAACGCTGTATCCGTCATCCTTCAGAGTCTGAACTACATTGTCTGATATCGCTGCCGTACCGCCAAGAACACATACATCCCCGCCGCTTTTCAAGACGCGCGCAATTTCTGTTGCTGTGTCAGCGTGTAGGGCGCTCGTATTGGTCATAAGTAACGGTCCGCCTACATTGTAAGCCAAAGGAGCTCCGGCCAGGGCATCAGGAAAATCATCGGCCCGTGCCAGGACTACCGCAGCAGCAGACTTTTCCTGTGGGAACAGTTTCTTGCTAATCTCAATCGCTGTTTGGATGCGCGTCTCTCCGTGAATCCGCATCAGCGGCGTTAATAAATCCGGAGCTAGCTTCGGCCGTTCCGATTCCACAACAATT
>JAAZDR010000295.1 GCA_012512705.1 Bacillota bacterium | reverse complement strand
CCTTTCAGCAAGCATCTCCTCTGCTGAACTGGCAACATGGCGGCCGGCGCTTTCCATGAGTAAAAGTCCAGGTATACCATAATCATCGATCGCCCGCCGGTCGATTTCCCGCATTTGTTCTGCACTAACAAGCTTCATTACCAATCACACCACCTCCTGGTTAGGGTTAATTTTTGCCATTATAAACACAGAACGTTAAAAATTGTTATGTAAACAAAAGGCTGGAGCTAATGTCCTGGATAGCTTTAAGATGTTATAATAGAAAATAAAAGGAGCCTACAACTGCCATGCGTTTATTTCTTCGTCGCTTTTCTCATGCCAGGCTGTATTCACGCTTTTTTTTATTGCTATCCCTGTTTATACTCACTTTCATAGTTTTGCTTGCCGGCTGCGCACGAGAAACAGCTGTTAAACCTCTCCCTGCCGAAAACAATGAAGGACAAACAGGGGAAGAGGAAAAGAATAAAAACGGTAACGATCGGGAAAGTCCGGAAGATGACGCTGCAAGCGAAAGGGCAGATAGACCCGGCGAGCAGATAGTTGCTGAAGAGCCTGCCGCCTTCTCCCCCAATGAGTTGGGGCAGGTAATGGTGCTCATGTATCACGAGATCGGTTATCCAGAAGGGGAGTGGCAGCGGACGCCGGAGAACTTTCGGCGGGATCTGGAGATTCTTTATGAAAACGGCTACCGGGCGGTGAACCTCCTCGATCTTCTGCATAACAATATCAACCTTCCTGCGGGAACGACACCGGTTGTGCTTACCTTTGATGACAGCACCCGCGGACAGTTCCACTACCATGAAGGGGAAGACGGAGCTGTTCTTGACCCGAACTCAGCCATAGCGATCCTGGAGGAGTTCAATCGCGAGCACCCGGACTTTGGCCTTGCCGGCACTTTCTACATTTTCTATCCGCAGCCTTTCCGCCAGCAGCAGCATATCGCCAAAAAGCTGGCCCACCTTGTGGAGAAAGGGTTTGAGATCGGCAACCACAGTTACAGTCACGCGAACCTGAAGGGGCTCGATGCAGCCGGTATCCAGCAGGAGCTCGCCCAGAATGTGGCCCATACCCAAAGCTACCTGCCCGGTTATGAAGTGCTCTCCCTCGCCCTCCCTTACGGCGGTTACCCGCGGGGCGACCTGGCCCGCTATGTCATCGAGGGCACTTACGCGGGGGCAAGCTACAGAAATGAAGCAGTGCTGTTGGTAGGAGCAAACCCCGCGCCTTCACCCTATGATAAAGATTTCAACCCCCACCGGCTGCCGCGTATCCGTGCCAGCGAGATGAATACGCAGGGTGTAGGCCTCTATGACTGGCTCACCTATTTTGAAAAGCACCCTGAAAAACGCTTTGTCAGTGATGGGAATCCGGCAACGGTCACTGTTCCGGAACACCTGGCCGAAAGTATTGATCGCGAGGGGCTAGGAGATAGAATACTGGTCACCTATAAACCCGGGGACCTATAATCCAGCAGCAGCATCAGCCTGTGTTTTCATTTATTATACCTG
>JAAZDR010000294.1 GCA_012512705.1 Bacillota bacterium | reverse complement strand
TGAAAATATAATATTATAAGGAAGGAGGTAGTAATAGAGATGTATCCACAGTTTACTTTTTTAATACCTACCAAAATATATTACGGTTTTGGCGAATTTAAAAAAGTAGCAGATAGGGTAAGGGAGATTGGGGGTGAAAAAATTCTTGTTGTTACTGACCCGGTTATCGGCAAAACAGATTTCACCCAGAGCATGCTTCAATCCCTGGAGGAAAACGGCTTTATATATAAGGTATATGATAATGTGGAGCCTAATCCCGCTGTGCGACACGTGGAAGAAGGCCTGCAGATGGCCAAAGGTTTTGGGTGCGAGCTTATCATTGGTATCGGAGGCGGCAGCGCTCTCGATACGGCCAAAGCAATCGCCGTAATGATGACTAACGAAGGTAAAATTGGCGACTACTGGGGCAACCCACCTAAAAATGCAGCGATGCCAGTTATCGCTATTCCAACAACAGCAGGAACTTCTAGTGAGATTACTTGGGTAACCGTGGTCAAGGACGAAGAGAAAAAGGTAAAGATGGGCATTGGCAGTCCAAAGCTTGCACCAGCGATCGCTATCTATGATCCGGAAGTAACGAAAACGATGCCACCAGGAATTACAGCAAGCACCGGAATGGATGCTTTAACCCACGCTATCGAAGCGTATACGAATATAAATAACAACCCCGTAGCAGAGTTGGCAGCATTAGAGGCTGTGCGCCTCATTAGTGAAAACCTTCGACCAGCAGTTGCTAAAGGTGATAACCTTAAAGCAAGGCACGGCGTGCTTCTTGGCACATTGTTTGCCGGGATCGCTTTTGCCAACGCCGTCCTTGGTGTAGTACATGCGATTACTTCACCCTTGGGAGGTTATTTCCCTGTTCCGCACGGAGTGGTTAATGCGATTTTGTTACCTCCGGCAATGGAATATAATAAAAACGCCTGCATCGATAAGTTTGTAAAGATTGCTGAGGCAATGGGCGAAAACATCGAGGGCCTTTCCAAACTGGAGGCTGCAGATAAAGCGATAGAAGCAGTAAAACGCCTTTCCAAGGACGTGGGAATACCGGAGTCCTTAAGTGAAATCGGGGTTAAGGAAGAGCTGCTTCCGGAGATTGCTGCTGAAGCGATTAAAAATGTTAACATCCCTTTAAATCCACGTCAGCCATCTGAAAAGGATCTGATTCAGATTTGCAAGGCAGTTATCTAATGTGAATATTTTTTAATTGGATTATGATGGCTGGGCAGTATGTCATTACTGTCCAGCTTACCAGTATTCTCGTAAGGGAAGAGGAGGCTATCTTAGAACAATGGAACTGTTCAGCTTAGAGGGTAAAAATGCTGTTGTTGTCGGCGCCAGCAGGGGGATTGGCAAAAGCCTTGCTCTCACCTTGGCCCGGGCTGGGGCAAATATTATTCCCGTAAGCCGTTCCCCAGAAAAAATTAAACAGACAGCACTTGAAGCAGAGGCTTTTGGCGTTAAGGCGCAGGCTATTCCTGCAGATGTTACCATTAAGGAAGAGGTGGAGAAGCTTAAGGAGGAAGCCCTTTCAGCCCTGGGGAAGGTAGACATCCTTGTCAACTGCCAAGGGATCAATATAAAGAAATGGGCTTTAGAGCTGTCGCCAGAGGAGTGGAAACAGGTTATTGACATCAACCTAAATAGCGTGTTTATGACCTGCAAAGCTTTTGGCAGTAGTATGGTGGAGCAGAGATACGGTAAGATCATTAATATTGCCTCGATGACTTCTTATGTCGGTATCCACCGCTCATCCGCTTATTCCGCTAGCAAGGGTGGAATTGTACAGCTCTCTCAAGTTCTGGCGATGGAATGGGCACCCTATAATATAAATGTTAATTGTATTGCCCCTGGTTTTTTCCGCACAGAGATAACACGCCCGGTGTTTAGCGATAAAGAAGCTTATAACCGGATTATTGCCCGCACTCCTATGAAGCGGGTCGGGGAAGTTGAAGACCTTTCTGGAACGTTGCTCTATCTTGCATCATCCGCTTCCGATTATGTTACCGGTATTACTATACCAGTTGACGGAGGCTTTCTCGCTTACGGAATTTAAATAATAGGTTAGGGGATGAAAAATGTCGTCAAAGAAGCAGATGTTATCAGCTGTCTATGCCGGGCCATATAAAGTGGAACAGCGCTGGGAAGATATTCCGGAGCCCGGAAAAGGAGAGCTGCTCTTAAAAATAAAATATGCTGGAATATGTGGCTCAGATATGTTAATTTATTATGGAAAGCATCCCCGTGGGCGCGAAGGTATTATTATGTGCCACGAATTTGTCGGGGAAGTTGTTGAGCTGGGTGCTAATTGTAGCGGCAAGTTTAAGATTGGGGATAGAGTAGCTGTCGAACCGCTAATTGCCTGTGGTAGCTGTCAGCCCTGCCTCAGTAGAAATTACAATGTCTGTGAAACTTTAGGGCTTTATGGCATTGATAAACATGGTGGCCTGGCTGAATATATTGCCGTTCCCGAAAAAAATCTACACTTGATTCCGGAAAGAGTAACTTTTGAACAGGCAGCGCTCTTGGAACCTTTAGCTGTTGCTTGTCACGTTGTTGACCGTTCACGTGTGCGACTAGGAAGTAACGTCCTTGTGCTAGGCGGAGGCCCCATCGGCTATTTGATAGCTCTCGTCTGTAAAACCGCTGGCGTTTCTTATGTAGGAGTCAGTGAAGTTGATCCTTATCGCCTCCGTAAATTAAAAGAGGCAGGGATAGAGGTCATTAATGCTAGAGAAGAAGATCTGCAAGAAGCAGTTCTTGAAAAAACTAAAGGTAATGGTGTCGATATTGTTTTCGAAGCTGCTGGCGTAACTCAGACTTTGAGGCAGGCAACAACGATTACAAATATTCGCGGACAGATAGTTATTGTTGCTCTCGTTAGTGAGCCGGTTCCTTTTGATTTAACAGCGGTTAATTTTAAAGAGTATGATGTTATTGGATCGAGGACATATACAGATAAAGATTACGTTACAGCGCTAAAACTCCTTGAACAAGGTAAGGCCTCGGTTGAACTGCTGATTACGCATACATTGCCGCTAGCAGAAGCAAGTCGGGGATTTGAAATCGTTGCTGCCGGAAAGGAAGTTATGAAGGTCCTTATTCGGCCATAGTTCGATCAAACGCTTAACAATAAATTTGGGTCTTGACCCAAATATTTTTTCCCTGTTCTGGTCAGGACACCTGATGAGGGGAGGTGAACATTTTTGGTTTTAGAACCTGTGCAAAGAACGCGCCTTTATACCCAAATAGTCAAAAAAATTAAAGAACAGATCGGGTCCGGTAAGTATAAGCCGGGCAGTCGCCTGCCTTCAGAAAGGGATCTAGCAGAGATGTTACAGGTGGGACGTAGTTCTGTGCGAGAAGCAATGACTGTTTTGGAGAGTATAGGGTTGTTGGAGATACGACCGGGAGAAGGAACTTTTGTAAGGGATTTCCAAAATCTAAATTCAATGAAAGTTTTTTTTGACTCCTTTGTTGCCTTGTGGGAGATCGAACCAGGGCAGATACTGCAGCTTTTACAGGTGCGCAAAATTCTTGAGCCGCAGACCGCTGCTCTTGCTGCTGTTAATTTTACCTCTGAAGACCTGAATGAACTACAAAGTGCGGTCAAAGAGATGAAAGAGGCAGCAGAACATGGGGAGATAGGTGAAGATGCTGATTTCCGTTTTCACTATTTTGTCGCCCGTGGGACAGGAAATAAGATCTTATTAAATACGATAAATGCTCTTTCTGATTTGATGCATAAGGGTTTGCAGCAGACGCGTTGGATGGCCTTAGCTGATCCGGAGAGGGTGGCGCAGATTATTGACGAACATGAAAGAATAGTTAAAGCCTTAAAAGAAAAAGATCCAGTAGCTGCGGAAAAAAGTATGCTGTTGCACTTGGAGGGTGTGGAGTCAAATTTTAAAAATAAGTATTTAGGGGAGTGTTAGCATGGCTGTCGAAGTGGACAAAAAGCTTTGTAAAAAATGCCGCATTTGTATAGAAATGTGTCCCAAAGGAGCACTCGATGTAGATGCTGATGGCACTGCGTATTTGGCACACCCGGACAAGTGTACTCTGTGTGAGCTTTGCAGCTGGGTTTGTCCGGATTTTGCCGTGGATGTAAAGAAAGAAAAATAATATGAGTAAGGGTTGGAGGTGTGCAGCAATTGTCTACTAAAAAAAATATTAAATACCTACAGGGAAACGAAGCATGTGCTGAAGGAGTATTAGCG